>USAR01000110.1 GCA_900552605.1 uncultured Oscillospiraceae bacterium
CTGTTATATCCGTTGCCGGATCGCTTTCGCAAAATGCTTTAAATACACCGAGATTTTGCTTTGTTTTAATGTCGTTGTTCAAACAAGAATAAGCCTCGCTCGGCAGCTTGCCGGCAATAAGGCTGTAACGCTGCTTAGTTTTGTTATATGCTATTTTGCTGTATGGATATCGATTAACCCGATATGACCTTTCTTCGCCGTATGCATTAAATTCGAACAGACGAACATAGCAGTTTGTAGACATTTTGGTGGTGTTGTTTGCAAGAAGCTTTGCGGTGTCTGCGGTATAATAAGGATTATAAATTCGTATTGCCATATAGCGTGCTCTTACAGCTGTGTTAAAGCTGTAGTTGTGCACACGGTAAGCCGTGTCGTCGTTATATTCATAAACCAGATTTTTGCTGTCGTAAAGGTCGTTTAAAGTTTCGGAAACATAAAGGAAGTAGTGGCCGGTGCGCAACTCTTTTGTGGAGCCGTGAGCAATTATAATGTTTTTAACATTTGCAATTCTGCCGAAATCCTGCTCAATGTCAACAAAAAGCTCGCTGCCGTCGTTATAGTACTTTTTTGCAATACCTCGCTCGGGGTCAGCTTCTGTGGGAGAGCCTTCTGAATTTCCGTATTTATCGATTGCCATTTTGCAGCCCGAGCCCATAAAGTGATTGTCGGTATACCAAGGGCTTGCGCCGTCACTGATAGCATATTTTTTCGGCTCGATCGTGTTGTCGTGCAAAAACGTTAGATTTTGATAACCGCCGCCTTTTGTGTTAGCAAACGATGTGCGCGTCCACTTTCCGTCGGTCTTAACGTTTTTGTACGCTGTTGTGCCGCCGCTGCAAAGCGACTCGCCGATATTTTTAAAAACCGCTTCGTCCTTTGTTGTGTTATCTCCAAAGTCGGAAAAAATAACGTTATCTGCGGCAGATACTCCCACCGGTACGATTGAGAAAACAGAAAGCAATAAAGCTATACAAAGTGCTGTGCAAATGCTGCGGCGAGTCAAAAGACCGATATGCTTCATTTGAATATACCTCCGAAAATCTTGAAATGCAATTTATGGGGACTAATTGGTTTTGGCGGATAAAATTCCGCTGTATCACTTTTGCAACACTTGTTATAACAAGCAAAAAACAACGGGTGCCGTATTTATATAAAAGGTGACGACACCGAAAGTCGGTGCAATGATTAACACTGTAATTCTAACATAAAACGCTTCGCTTTACAACACGTTGCCGCCGAGTTTGGCAGTTAGCACAAATTTGCTTTGCAAGATTTATAAACTTTCACAACGATTTTGTGTTTTCCCACAAGCCGCAGCGCGCCCTCGGCGCCCACGCAGCGCCTGCGGCGCTTAAAGGGCCACGGCTCTTTTGACCGTTTTTGTGCTTCGGTTATTGCTGTCGGCGCAGCAAAACCTTTGGAATATTTTTATAATCGAATGCTTTGCAGATGAAAAACGGTCGCGTGGGCGCCGAGGGCGCGCTGCGGCTTGCGGGGAAGCTCAGATTGCAGGCGACGAGCAAAAAAATGTTATTATTTCAGCGTTTTCATATTAAAGTTCGCTATTGCCTGAAGTCAAAAAACCGCCGTGCGTTGCCAAATGTCGGTTCAGCGCACGGCGGTTTTACGTATTCGGTTTTTCAGTCAGCGTTTTCAGTAGCAAAACTTCGCTTCATAAAGCAGCAGGTTGGCTCCCTCACCTGTAACTGAAATTGTAACTGAGGTGCAGTCGCTTATGTTGATTTCCAATGTCTGCGGTTCACTGCTCGATTTTACAACGCACTCGCGATAGCGGTATTCACCGCCGACGGTTGCCGTAACTCTGACTCTCGCACCGGCGGAAGCGTCCATTCCTTTCGCCGCAACAAGCTTGCAGGTAAAGGTTTTGTAAGCGCCGGGGATGGTGTATGTTGCGCTTGAGGTTGCGGTAAGCGGTACATAGTCGCCGCTTTGCGAGCGGTCAAAGCCGAAAGCGTCCACGGCAGTGCCCGTGCCATACTCCCAATCGGTTGATTCATAAGGCTCAAGAGCGTAAAGATATGTCGGGATTTTTCCCTTTAGCTCTTCCTTTTTCTTTGCAATCTGCCCGCTGTTATCAAGCAGAGCCTCCGCTTCCGATATCAGTGCGCCGGCACCGTTGTAGTCGCTCTTTTTAACAAGCTCGTCAAGTTTTTCGAGCGTCTGCTTTTCGTATTCGCCGCGGTAGTATTTAAGATTGCTTGTAAACAAGTTGTCGCTTTCAAGCGATTCATTCTTCGCAATTGCCGAAAGCACAACCCTTATTGCCGATGCATAGTCGCTTCGTGCGGCATATTTATCGGCGGTATTGATAACCTCTGTCCTCGATTTCGCTGCAGCGGATTTTTTGTATTCCTCAACACGCTTTTCAAGCAGACTGTCTTTTTCCAAAACCTTCAGCGCAGTCTCAAGCAGCTTGACTGCCTCGTCATAATCGCCGTCTGAAACATAGCCTGCCGCATCGCTCAGCACCGTGTTTCGGTAGTTTGAAACGGCGCTTGTAAGCTTTTGCTGCGCTGCGGCATAGTTGGAATCCGTCTTTATCACATTACCGTATTCGGTAATTGCGGCAACATAATTTTTCTTAAGGTAATACTGCTCAGCCTTTTTAAAGCTATCTTTGGAAACAAGTGCTGCGGCAAGATCCTTTTGAGCTTTTTCCAAGGTCTCGGCAACATCGGAAACTCCCATTTTTTTAATTGTTTCAAGCACATTTTGTGCGTCGGTATATTCTTTTGTTCCCTCAAGATATTCCTTTACGGTCTGCTCTGCACAATTGCGCAAACGCTTGTTAAGCGCCGAGCTGCCGCTTTGGTTATAGTGCTTTACAAATAAGGTGTATGCGCTGTCGGTATCGCCGCTCATCAGCATTTTTTCAATGCGCGACGACGGCGTGCGAAACCAGCCCAGCACAGCAAACAGCACCGCAAGCAGCGCAACAGCCGCCGTTAAAAAGACGATTGCGGTTTTTGCCTTTTTGTTGCTTTGTTTTTTCGTCTCTGTTTCCTCACGCTTTGGAAGTGTTATTGTTTTGTGCGGCAAGATATCCTCGCGGCTGATTTTTGCCGTCTGTTCTTTTTGCTTTTCCTCAAAATAGACCGACGAGCTGAAGATATCGTTTCCGCTACCCTCTTTTGAATTAAGCTCAAAAGCGCACGCAGCGCAGATTCTGTTTTCGTTGTCCGTTTCGGCACCGCAATATTTGCATACCATCGGATTCGCCTCCGTTTTGCGCGCCGGTTTTAAAAAGAAACATTAAGAGTCGGCGCGAATAAGTTAACAAAATAATTATATCGTTTTTTGTTAAAATGTCAATTACAGCGCAGTAATATAAACACTACGGTTTTGTAATATATTTTACGAAAAAGCAAAAAAACCGATGCTTTTCCGAGAAGCATCGGTGATTTAGTCTCATTTTGAATCGGTGGATTTTTACCGATCATCCCTGTTTTTAAAATCGGAGCTCAGTGCGTCGTCCGCTTTTTGTTTCGGCAGCGTTGTGATTTCGTTTTTAAAAAGCGACCAGGGGAACTGTGACGTGTTCGGCAGCGAGTATTCGTCAACAGTGCCGTGTCTTACGGGGTGGGCAAAGCGCAAATGGTGCGACCAAAGCGCAATGTTTCCGCCCTTTTCCGGACTGCCGTATTTTGTATCGAAGAGCAGCGGCATTTTGCGCGATGAAAACTGCACCCTTATTTGGTGCGTCCTGCCGGTGTGCAGCCTGATTTTAACCATCGACAGCGGTTTACCGTCGTGTGTTTTCACAGCAACGGTGCTGTATTCAAGCCGTGCGTCCTTTGCTCCCTTGCGCATGGTTTTTATAACAAACGATTTGTTTTTCTGCGAGTCTTTAAAGAGAATGTCGCACATCTCACCGCTTTTTTCAGTCGGCTCGCCGTGCACCACGGCAAGGTATTCCTTCAGCACTTTATGGTCCCTTACGGCGCGGCTGAGCGCCGCCGTCGCGCGCCGGCTTTTGGAATACACCATTGTGCCGCCCACCATTTTGTCGAGTCTGTGCACGGTGTCGATGCTGTATGCACCCGTCATTTTCTTTAAAATGTCGGGCATTGTGCGTCGAGTGTTGGTTTGATATTCCGAAAGAATATTAACCGGTTTTTCGCACACGATTATAAATTTGTCTTCAAATAAAACCTTAATCATTTTTAATATGCTTTGCCTTTCGTCAAAAAGGGTTATTTTTGTTTGTGTTGCCGTTTATCAGAAAGTCCGTTTATAAAAACGGCAACATTTTTTAAAAGATTTCAGTAAAGCTCGGGTCGGCGAGCCCATTCAAGCAGCAGCCATTTTGCCACCGCGTCGTCGTTGCAGCTTTCAATGACCTCATTGGCGGCGGCAATTGCCTCGGGCTTTGCGTTGGCAACGGCGATTGCGCGGTCTGAAAATTTAAGCATTTCAATGTCGTTGAGGTTGTCACCGAAGGTCACAAGACTGTTAAAGCCGTGCTGCTTCATAAAGCGCTCGGCGCCGTTTTTCTTTCCTGCATCTTCGGCGTATATTTCAAGCAGTCCCTCGCGGTCGTTATCGCCGTAAAAGAGTGAGCAGGAGATGCCCGCAACGCTTTTAAGCCTTTCGTGAAGTCGGTTCAGCTTATCAATACTGTCCGCACATACAATGTACGCCGCGCGGCAGTCGTCGCTTTTGGTTTTTAAAAACTCGCGGTAATAGTTTTTGCGCTCGGCAATAAATTTTTTCGACGCCGCACTTTCGGCGCTGCTGTAAAGCACATTAACGTCGCCTGCCGAAAAATCGAACAAAAACGGCTCGCAGCCTACGCTTTTGCAAACACTTATTGCAGCTGCCGCCTGCGGTTTTTGCAGCAGCACAAGGCTGTTTATCTGTTTTTTTTCGGTGTCGAAAAAGCAGCTGCCGTTCATAAGCACCGCGTCCAGCTTTAAGTGCAGCCCCTTAATAACGGGCATAACGCTTTGCGGCGTTCTTGAGGTGTTTACGGTAAACGGAAGACCGCGCTCGATAAGTGCGTTAAGCGTTACAAGGGTGTAGTGCGAAAGCTCGCCTGAAGTGTTAAGCAGTGTTCCGTCGAGATCTGCCATATAAAGCGTGTTCATAAGCTGTTATTCCTCCGACTGTTCCAGAATTTTTTGTGCTTGCTCCCACTCTGCCATTTTTCTTTCAAGCCCGGCTTCGTTTTCCGAAAGCTCTTTTGAAAGCTGCTGCACCTTTTCGTAATCCGCACTGTTTTCAGGCAGTGTTAAAAGGGTGTTTATCTCGTCGTTTTTTTGCTCAAGCTCTTCAATCTCCTTTTCAAGCCTTGCAACAGCCGATTTCGCTTTCCGCAGTTCCGAAGCGGCTTTTTTACGCTCTAAATACGTTGCACCGCCCGTGCCCGGCTGCTTTGCCACCGTGGTTTTTTGCGGCAAGGATGCCGTGGGTCTGTTTTCGCAAAATTCGTCGTAGTTTCCTTTAAAGGAAGTAAGCGAGCCGTCTTGCAGCCACAATATTCTCGTTGCAAGGCGGTTTATCAGATAGCGGTCATGAGAGATTATAAACAAGGTGCCGCCGTAGTCCGACAGTGCGTT
>USAR01000111.1 GCA_900552605.1 uncultured Oscillospiraceae bacterium
AACTCCTTTAAAATCGACTCCGCAGCCGATAGGCCAATTAACGGGATATGTTCCGATTCCGAATTCTTTTTCAAGCTCGTCAAGAAGATCAAACGGATCGCGCGCCTCACGGTCAAGCTTATTTATAAATGTAAAAATCGGGATATCACGCATTGCGCAAACCTTAAAAAGCTTTCTTGTTTGCGGTTCAATGCCTTTTGCTGCATCAATTACCATAACGGCGCTGTCGGCAGCCATAAGTGTGCGGTAAGTATCCTCTGAAAAGTCTTGGTGTCCGGGGGTATCGAGAATATTTATGCAATAGCCGTTATACTGAAACTGCATTACCGACGACGTTATTGAAATTCCACGCTGCTTTTCAAGCTCCATCCAATCTGAAACTGCGTGCCGAGCGGTTGCCTTGCCCTTAACAGAGCCGGCAAGCTGGATTGCACCGCCGTAAAGCAAAAACTTTTCGGTAAGCGTTGTTTTACCCGCATCGGGGTGAGAAATAATTGCAAAGGTTCTTCTTCGCGATATTTCCTGTTTTAGGTCTGCCACAAATAAACTTCCTTTCAAACTAAAAGCCGCAAAAGCGGTATTCATATATCCGTTTTGTCACACTTGATAATTTTACCATAAACCTCGCCTATATTCAACAAAAAATATTGCCTGCACGGCAAACCGATGAATATTGCCGTGCAGGCAGTCGGAATTTTATTAAATTCAGCACTTATCTTCCTTTTTAAAGCCGAAAAGCAGCCTTAAAACACCGCGCAAACACTTAGGACTTTTAACTACAACAACTTTCATTATGTAACACCGCCCGTTAATATTTTGGTATTGAAAGACCGAGAATTACAACTGCGACAGCAAGCAATATTATAAGCACCTTCGCCGGACAGTAAAAGGCAATTATAGTTCCTGCCCCAACGGCAGCCAAAGCGCGCAAACAACAGTATCTGCGGCGAAACATATTGCTCACTCCCCTTTTGCTAATCTCTAATATCAGTATACGCAAAATCGGGAAAAGTGTTAATTTATATCTGATTTCTTACAATTACCACTGCAAGGGTACCGTGTTTTAACGATATTTCCGCCTTATCAGCAATTGTTTTGTTGCTTGTTCCAAGCGGAACACAACAGCTTAAGGTTACACTTTTAAGCGGGTATTCAAAGCCTTTAAGAGTAACACCTTCGGCATTTTCACCTATTGCAAAAATGGAAACATACCCGTCAACAGCGCTCAGTGTAAGCTGTTTATCAACAAAAAAAATATCCGTATTACCGTCTTTAATACACAAAGCATCAAAGCTCTTTTTTGCATTTGCCCCTGCAAAAACAGCAGCCATTGTGTGATCTGGTCTTCCGCCGAGAGCACAGAAAACATCAACATTTTTATATCCGTTTTCCGAACAATATCTAAGGCACAATTCAAAATCCGTCTCGTCCTTGTGAGAAGGATATGTTATTCGTTTTATATTTTCATCGGGTGCATTTTGAATAGAATCAAAGTCGCCGATTATAACACTTGGCACAATGCCGGCCAAAAGGCAGTTATCGTATCCGCTGTCAGCAGCGATAACATTGTCATAAAGCCTTAGTTGCTTCTTTAACCAAGTCTTATCAAAATCCCTGCTGCCGCAAACAAGCGCACAGCAATTTATGCTTTGTTTTTCAGTTGCCATTCTTTCAAATCCTTAACCTCGGCGAAAATTTGCTTATAGCTTTCATATCTGCTTTTATCAATTTCTCCGCGCTTGACAGCTTCAATAACAGCGCAATCCTTTTCGCAGATATGCGAGCAGGAATTAAACCTACATTTGCCCAGATACGGCTTAAAATCAACGAAACAAAACGGAAGCTCATCTTTGAAAACAGGCTCATAACGCTGAATATCAAGCGATGAAAAACCCGGAGTATCGGCAACGTATCCGCCGCCCTCTAATTTAAAAAGCTGTGAAACGCGTGTTGTGTGACGCCCTCTTCCAAGCTTTTCACTGACCTCGCCCGTCTCAAGCGAAAGTTCGCCGAACATTGCGTTTAATATACTTGATTTTCCAACACCCGAGTTACCGGTGAAAACTGAAATACCGCCGCTTCTTATAAGCAGATTTTTAAGTTCTGAAAGGCTTTCCGGCTGCAAAGCGCTCACAACAAAGCACTTGATTCCTGCCTTTTTATAAATGCCCTCCCAGACCGATAAATCTCCGCAGTCGCTTTTATTAAACACAACAACAGGCTCTGCCTTGCACTTGTTCGCAATGGCACAAAGCCTGTCTATAAGCAGCGCGTTCGGTGCAGGTGTGTTTTGAGATGACACAATAACAAGAGTTTTAAGGTTTGCAATCGGCGGTCTTACAAGACTGTTATCACGCGGCAGCACGTTTTGGAGCACTGCTTTGTCTCCGTTAATTTCCGATATTTCAACCCTGTCCCCGGCAAGCAATCTTTTAATCTCTCTTTTAACATTGCCGCGCGGCTTACATTCGTAAACCGCGCCGCCTGCGTCAACATAGTAAAAACCGGAAACAACTTTCAAAAGAACACCAGTCATTGTACGTCTGCCTTCGGATAGTCGTCGTATGTTTTGGTAACCTCATACGTGTTTTTACTGAAATTAATGCTGATTTTTTGATACTTGTATTCGAATTTCTCGTTGGAATCAAGAATTTTCACTGTCAGCGTATCACGCTGAGAGGTCGATTTAACAGTAAAAGTATAAGTTCCGTCCTGTCCGAAATTGAGAAGCGACGATTGATAATTGCCGCCTGAATCTGATGTCGCAACAATAAAGCCGCTTGTAAGAGCGCAATCCGTCGGCAAAGCAACGTTAATATCCATTGAATACGATGTTGTATTTTCACCCGTGCTTATAATAAAGTTTACAGTTGTGCCCTCTTCAACCTGCGTATCGGCAGCAATGCTTTGTGAGATAACATAGCCTTTAGGCTGAGAGCTTACCTGCTCGGTGACAGAGCCTACCGTAAGCTTTTTGTTTTTGAGCATAGCCTCCGCGGATTTTTGGTCGCAGCCCATAATATTCGGCACTGTTGTATAATGCACTTCTTTGCCCTTACTGATGTAAATTGTGATAGGTTTTTCGGCAGAGATCTGCGATCCGCTCATAGGCTCTGTTCTTACAACCTTGTCTTCCTTAACAATGTCGTCATATACCGTTTCAATTGATATGTTTGTGAATCCAGCATCTTTAAGCGTGTTTCTTGCAAGAGTTTCAGTGTCGTTGGAAACATCGGGAACAACAATAAGCTCCGCCGATTTTGCAATTGTCAAACGAATCTTATTTTTCTTTTTGATCTCTGTTCCCTCGGCAGGGTCTTGCTTAATAACCTCGCCCACCTTATAGTCGCTTGTTTCCTCATAAATAACCTCAAAGGTGTAATCGTCAGGATTATATTTTTGCTGAATTTCGGTAACGGTCATTCCCACGAACCTAGGGCATTTCATCGCCTTAGATGCTGAGTTGAGCGATTTAAAGAAAAGAACAGCAAGAATTATTGCAACGATTATGGCAACGCCAACCATAACACCGGTGAGCATAGGCACCCAAGAGTTCTTTTTGCTTTTCTCCGGTTTCTTTTCCACGGTTTCTGCGGGAATCCTTGAATTCTCAACAAACCTTGTCGGTGCGTCGTCAACAAAATATGCGTGTTCAAACGTTGCGGACGGATCACGTCTGAACGTTTCAAGATCGCACAGCATCTCCGCTGCCGTCTGATACCTTCTTGCAATTTCCTTTTGCATTGCGTTCATTGTAATTTGTGCAAGGCCGAGCGGTATTGTCGGGTTGATTTCACGCAACGGTTTCGGCTCGTTTTGCAGCTGCATCATTGCAACAATAACTGCGCTTTCGGCTTGAAAAGGCAATGTGCCGGAAAGCATTTCATACATAATAACACCGACAGAGTAAATATCCGCCTTTTCGTCTGTGATATCCCCTCTTGCTTGCTCCGGGCTGATGTAATGAACCGAGCCGATCGCCTTATCTGTAATAGTTCTGTGCTCGCTTCTTGAAAAACGTGCAATGCCGAAATCGGTGACCTTTATAGTACCGTCATCGGTAAGCATTATGTTTTGAGGCTTAACGTCGCGGTGAATTATGCCCTTATCGTGCGCATGCTGAAGAGCGCGCAAAATCTGCATAATGATATTAACCGTTTCTTTCCAAGGAATATCGCGGTTATTCTCAATATACTGTTTAAGAGTTATCCCCTCAATATATTCCATTACGATATACTGAATAAGGTCGCCGAAGCTAACATCATATATCTTAACGATATTGGGATGCGAAAGAACGGCAATCGCTTTTGATTCGTTTTTAAAGCGACGCACAAATTCCTCGTTTGTAACAAACTCTTCCTTTAAAATTTTAATTGCAACAACGCGGTCTTCAATGGTATCGAATGCCTTATAAACAACAGCCATACCGCCCACGCCGATTATTTCGCGAATTTCATAACGTCCGTCAAGTCTTTTTCCGATGTATCTATCCATATGTTACCCATCCATTTCTAAAGGCTGACGAAAAGAATTCGTCGCCTGACATTATTGTGCACCGTAATCAGTATTTTAGAGCGACAACCGTTATGTTATCGCCTCCGCCGTTTTCATTTGCCATATCAATTAAAACCTGCGGATACTCGTCGAAATCATATTCCTCAACAACACGCTCTATGTCGTCGTGAGTTACAAAATTTGTTAAACCGTCGGTGCATATTAAAATGCAATCATCGTTTTGAAAAGGAATTTCATTATACTCGATATCCACTTCCTCGCCAACGCCGAGCGCTCTTGTAATAACGTTTTTATTCGGATGGTTTTTGGCTTCTTCTTCAGTTATCTGCCCTTTATCCACCATTGTTTGCACAACCGAATGATCTCGCGTAATTTGACTAAGTTCGCCGTCGTGAATAATGTACGCTCGGCTGTCGCCTGCGTGAGCTATATGCGCCACACCGTTTGAAACAATGGTTACCACCACCGTTGTGCCCATTCCCGAAAGTGATTCAATTTTATTTGCCATATCATAAAGCCGTACATTCGCGCCGTACAGAGCAGACTGCAACAGCGTTCTTAAAGAATTTGAATCCATTCCTTCGTGATATGACGACGAAATGTATTCTGAAACAATTGTAACCGCGTTTGCGCTTGCAATATTGCCGCCGTTCGCACCGCCCATACCGTCGCAAACAACGGCCCAAGCGGTTCCGTCGTTAAGCTCACCTGCTGCAAATGAATCCTGATTTGTTGAACGCACTTTACCGATATCGGTCTTACTTGCTATTTTCATTTTCGGCACCTCCGTTCGGGATACTCTTATCTTGTTGGTTTATTTGTCGCCTGCGCAACTGACCGCACGAGGCATTTATATCCGCACCGAGAGTGCGGCGAACCGTGGCGTTTATACCAAGGCTTTCAAGCTTTTTACGGAAAGCTCTTACCCGTTTCCCGTCCGAACGTTTAAAGTTATTTTCAACAACCGGGTTGGCGGGAATAAGGTTAACATGACAAATCATACCACGCAGCCGTTTTGCCAAAAGACACGCGTGCTCGTCGGAATCGTTAACACCCTCA
>USAR01000112.1 GCA_900552605.1 uncultured Oscillospiraceae bacterium
TCTGCTTTAAAAATTTCGTAAAGCTTTGTCCTTCCGATGGAAAGCTTGTCGCAAAGCGCGGCAATGTCAAGCTCAGATGAAAGATTGTCCTCAAGCAGCTGCTTTGCTTCCTCTATCAGGCGGCTGTTTTTTGCACGTATCAGCTCTTTAAATAAAATATAGCCCGTGCACGCCTCCATAATTTTCGCCGCCGCGGCTATCTCGTCCTCGCTTTTGTGTTTAACGCTTTTAAGCCGTTTTTCTATTTCGCTCACGCTGAAATTGCAGCCCGCGGTGCGGTTAATAATCGTCTCGCTCAAAACTCTGCGGTCGGCGCAGTCGGTAATTTGCCCCAACATAAGGTAGCCTATAGTCTCACCGTTTTCGTGCATCGGCGTTACCGCCTCAACAAGACCGGCGTGGCATTTGTAAATTATAAGCCCGTTTGCCTGCTTGCTCTTTTCAAAGGAACGCTTATCGGCATAGGCGCAGCGCCTTTTGGTTTTTAGGTTGGATTTTAACAGACGGCAAAAATCGCAGTCCGCCTCCGGATAAGCAATAAGCTTTTTAAAGTCGCTGTCGAAAAGCACAAGACGAATACCGCTTATATGGTAAAACGACCGCATAAGCTCCTCTAAATCCGCTTTATTAAAATTAAGCATATAAATCCGACCTTTCCGTACAAATTTACCGTTTTTTGAATAGGATTAACTTTAATTATAACACTGTCTTTCTTAGAATAAAAGTAAAATATTATGTTTGTCGGTTTT
This sequence comes from uncultured Oscillospiraceae bacterium, assembly GCA_900552605.1. Lineage (GTDB taxonomy): Bacteria > Bacillota > Clostridia > Oscillospirales > Acutalibacteraceae > UMGS1532. The sequence goes on from USAR01000112.1 coordinate 750, forward strand.
TAAAGCCGATAAGAAAGGCGGAATGATGTATTATGAAAAAGCAAACCTTTGCACTCTATTTCGGAAACCGCGGCTTTATGCCGGCTGAGCTTATTAAAGACGCGCGCAAGGAGATGATGGCGGCGGTTGAAAAGGCGGGTTATAACTACCTTGTTATGGACGAGAATGCAACGCGTTACGGTGCGGTTGAAACGCGTGACGAGGGACTTTTATATGCAGAATGGCTGAAAAGTCACGAGGGCGAGTATGACGGCGTTATTCTTTGTATGCCGATATTTATTGACGAAAACGGTGCGATGACCGCCCTGCGCGACGCCGGCGTGCCGATTTTAATGCAGGCATATCCCGATGAAATAGGCAAGATGGATTTTGCTCATCGGCGCGACGCATTTTGCGGAAAGTTTTCCGTAACCGATGTTTTTGAGCAGTGCCGTATTCCCTACACTGTTTTTAAACCGCACGTAGTAGACCCCAAATCGCCCGAGTTTTTGCAAAACCTTAACGACTTTGCCGCAGTTTGCCGGGTTGTGGGCGGTATGAAGCGGTTTAATCTCGGCTGTATCGGCGCAAGAACAACCGCATTTAAAACAGTCAGATTCGATGAGATTGCAATGCAGCGTCACGGCATAAATGTTGAGGCCTTTGACCTTTCCGAGCTTATTGAAAAGGTGCGTGCACTCGACGACTCTGCCGACGCCGTTCTAAAAAAGAAAGAGACACTGCAAAATTATGCCGACTTTTCCGCAGTGCCTGAGGATAAAAAGCTTATGCTTTCCAAAATCAGCGTTGTTATTGACGAATATATTAAGGATTATCATCTTGATGCAATTGCTCTGCGCTGCTGGAACGAAATGGAAACCTATTTGCGCGTGTGCCCTTGCGTGCTTGTAAGTGAGCTTAACGACCGCGGAATTACCTGCTCTTGTGAAATTGATATGTGCTCCGCCGTCACGATGCGCGCACTTTCACTCGCAAGCGAGGGTCCTGCTGCCTGCCTTGATTGGAACAACAACTACGGCGACGATGAAAACAAGGTTATCCTCTTCCACTGCGGCTCAACCGCACAAAAGCTGATGAGCGCAAAGGGTACGGTTACCTCGCACAAGATGTTTGATAAAACTGATAAAGGCTCCGGTTGGGGCACAAACGAGGGCAGAATTGCAGAATTCCCGATGACGTTTTCAAACTGCAAAACCGAGGACGGCAAAATTACCGTGTATTTCAGCGAGGGCGAGTTCACAGACGATGTTATTGAAAACGGATACTTCGGCTGCGCGGGCGTTGCAAAAATCGACGATCTGCAAAACAAGCTGATCCGTCTTGCCCGCGGCGGCTTTAAGCACCACACAACCGTTGCGAACGGCAGGCTTAAGGCAGTGCTGGAAGAAGCTTTCAAAACCTATCTCGGTTACGATGTTGTGGATATTGAGGGATAAAAAATGAATATTGCAGGACTTGATGTGGGAACTACCGGCTGCAAGATATGTGTTTACAACGAAAACGCAGAGCTTTTGGATACACGGTATAAGGAGTATTTTGCAAACCGCGGCGAAAATGTGCACGAAATTGATTTTTGCGACATCGGCTCGGCTGTTTTTGAGGTTATAAAAGCCGCACTTTCAAAGAATCGTGTTGACGCAATAGGAGTAACAGGCTTTGGTGAAACCTTTGCGCTGCTCGATGAAAAAGACCGTGTTTTGCTGCCGTCAATGCTGTATACCGACCCCCGCGGAGAGGAGCAGGTCAAAAAGCTTTGCGGAGCACTGACCTCAGATTGGATAACCGAAAAGACCGGCGCAATGCCTCACCAAATGTACAGTATTTATAAGCTGATGTGGCTTAAGGAAAATCGCGTGGAGGAATTTAAAAAAGCGAGGGCGGCGCTGCTGTCGGAGGATTACATAGTATATCTTTTAACGGGAAACAGAAAAATAGACTATTCCCTTGCCGCAAGAACGGGAGCCTTTGATATTGAGAAAAAGTGTTGGATAAATGATGTTTTCGACGCCGCAGGAATTGATAAAAATTTAATGTCGGAGCCTGTGGAAACAGGTAACATTGCAGGAAGTATCAGCACTGCCGCAAAAGAAAAGCTTGGAGTAAGCTATGATATAACAGTGGTAAACGGGGCACACGACCAGGTGGCGGCAATGATAGGCGCAGGTGTATTGAAAGAAAAAACCGCAATGGACGGCACGGGCACGGTGGAGTGTATCCCGATTGTGCTTAACAGCATACCGAAATCCAAAAGCATGTATGCCTGCGGATATTCCGTTGTGCCGTTTGTGGGCGGCAAATATGCTTGTTATGCACTTTCATATACAGGCGGAGCGGTGCTGAAATGGTTTAGGGATAACTTTTGCCAAGCCGAAAGCGAAAAAGCGAAAGAGCTGAATGAAAACGTTTATAAGCTTTTGGACGGCGAAGTGCCTCAGACTCCTACAAATCTGCTTGTTAAGCCGCATTTTGCAGGCGCTGCGACACCGTATATGGATTATTCGCAAAAGGCGGCGATCACAGGACTTACATTGGGCACAACAAAGCAAGAGCTGTATAAAGCACTGATGGAAGGCACGGCATACGAAATAAAGCTTAATTTTACGCTTTTGGAAAGGTATACAAAACCTATCTGCAGTCTTCGCGCAACCGGCGGCGGTGCTTCAAGCGACGTATGGCTGGGCATTAAAGCGGATGTTCTGAATACGGAAATCGCTGCGCTCGATTGCAAAGAGGTGGGCGCGGCAGGCACAGCAGCACTCGCAGGTGTTGCGATGGGTGTATTCAGAACGCTTCATTTTGCATCGGCAAAAACAGCGAGGATAAGAAAGGTGTTTTTACCCGATCCGAAACGAGCGGAGTTTTACGAAAAACAGTTTAAAAAATACAGCTGTCTATATGACGCGCTCAAAAATTTATAACTATTAAAAAGAGGAGATGAGTAAAACGATGTTTGATTATATCGGCAATCCGCTGCAAACAAGGGGTGCGGAGGAATACACTCTGTCGGGCGGCAAGGGCAACGGTATGAGATTTTTATATGTGCGCAACGGCTTGGGACTTGAAGCGTGGGTATCGCTAAGTCGTGCTGCCGACCTTTCACGCGTTATTTTTAAAGGTGATAACATCGGATATTTTTCACCCGTCGGCTATGTTGCGCCCGAGTTTTACGACTGCCGCGGCGACGGCTTTTTGAAATCGTTTACAGCAGGATTTCTTACCACCTGCGGTCTTACTGCAGTCGGCACGCCCTGCGTTGACGACGGCGAGGAGCTGCCGCTGCACGGAACAATATCAAACACGCCGGTTTCCGCTTATTCGGCAGAGGAAAAATCGGACGGACTGCACATAAAAGCTGTAATTGAGGATTGCCGCATTTTTGCAAGAAAGCTTGTGCTGACAAGGGAATACGTATTTTCGTATTCCGAAAACAGCATAAGACTGTGTGATAAGATAACAAACTACGGCGATAACGAAAGCCCTTATATGCTGCTTTATCACTGCAATGTGGGCTATCCTCTTCTTACGGAAAAAACAAAAATCGTGATACCTAACACCGGCGTAACGCCGAGAAACGAGTATGCCGATAAGCATTTAAACACAGCACTGAAAACCGAAGGGCCGCAGCCTTGTTACACCGAGCGCTGTTATTATTACGATGTGCTGCAAAACGACGGCATTTGCAAGGTCGGCGCATTTAACGAGAGCATTTCAAAGGGCTTGGTTTTGTGCTATAATAAAAAAGAGCTGCCCTGCTTTACACAGTGGAAGATGATGGGTAAGCACGACTATGTGCTCGGTCTTGAGCCGGGCAACTGCACGCCGGACGGGCGCGATGTTTTGCGCAAAAACGGCACGCTTAAGTTTTTGCAGCCCGAGGAAACGGGCAAAACGTCAATAAGGTTTATTTTTAATGATAATAAAAATCAGTTTGCAAAGGAGTTTTAAAAATGCTTGTAACACTGAAAGAAATTTTAAAGATTGCCGAAGAGGACAAAACCGCAATCGGTTCGTTTAACACACCCAACATGACATCGGTTAAGGCGGTTATCGCTGCTGCCGAGGCGGTAAACAGACCCGTTATTCTAATGCATGCCGAGGTGCACGAGGAGATGGGTCTTTGCAAAATGGAGGACATTTTGCCCGTAATGCTGCACTTTGCAAAAAAATCAAGAGTGCCGGTTTGCGTGCACCTTGATCACGGAACAGATTTAGATTATGTTGAAAGAGGTTTGAAACTCGGCTTCACTTCGGTTATGTATGACGGCTCGGTTTCGGACGAAAAAACCAACACCGAAAACACAAGGCGCATTGTTAAAAAGGCTGCCGAGTGCGGTGCGTCTGTTGAGGCGGAGATCGGCTCGATGGGTGCGCGCGAGGGAGGAGAAAACGCTGCACCTTCGGTTTATACCGAGCCTGAAGCCGCAAGGCGGTTTACCGTGAACACCGGTATCGACGCACTTGCCTGCGCTTTCGGTACGGCGCACGGATTTTACCTTAAGAAACCACAGCTCGATTTTGAAAGACTTTCCGAAATAAAAGCGGTTATTGATGTGCCGATAGTTATGCACGGCGGATCGGGTGTTTGCGAGGACGACTACCGCGAGGTTATAAAACGCGGTGTGAGAAAGATAAATTATTACACCTATATGGCGAAGGCGGGGGCCGAAGCAATATCAAACAAGGAATATTCGCAGTTCCACGACGCATTGCTCGACGCGGAAAAAGCAATGAAAGAGAATGTTCTGAGAGCCATTAAAGTATTTTCAAATAAATAAAACGGCTGTGAAAAACACATATAGACAAACACTCTAAAGCAGCAAAAACG
>USAR01000113.1 GCA_900552605.1 uncultured Oscillospiraceae bacterium
GGCACAAAACGCAGTTAATCCTTTCGGATTAACGAGTATTTTAACTCCGCAGTGCTGAAAATCCGCACTCAAAAAACAGGTTCGGATTTATTATCGCTTGCCTAAACATATTTTTTTGCAAAAACACTGTAAAATTTAAATATTACAGGAAGTTAAACGAAAAGGCTTTTAAAAGTTATAGGTTGAACTAAGCTAACGGTTGTGATACAATAATTATATCATAATGAGATGAAGCATTTTTTATTGCAATATATAAAAAACACCGCGCTCTTTTGCAGCTATAACGCTGCATTGCAGGTTTTCGGTTTTGTTTGCGGCGTTGGAACGGAGAAATAAATGAAAAAGGTTGTAATTATCGGTGCAGGTCCGGCGGGTCTTACGGCTGCATTTGAACTGCTTAAAAACAGCAAAGATTATGAGGTTGCCGTTCTGGAAGAATCCGATGAACTCGGCGGCATTTCGAAAACAGTGCGTTACAACGGCAACCGTATGGACATCGGCGGTCATCGATTTTTTTCAAAGAGTGACGAGGTTATGAGTTGGTGGCAGGAAAGAATGCCGCTGCAAGGTGCGCCTGCTTTTGACGATGTCAAGCTCGGTCGTTTAAAACCTTTGCAAAAAGGCGGACCAGATCCTGAAACAGAGGATAGGGTTATGCTTGTGCGCGACAGAGTGTCACGCATTTTTTACAAAGGAAAGTTTTTTGATTACCCCGTAACATTAAAGCCGGCAACTCTTGTTAATATGGGATTTATAACCACTGTTAGGGCAGGCTTTTCGTACATTGCCGCAAGAATTCGTAAACGTCCCGAAAACAGTCTTGAGGATTTTTATATAAACCGTTTCGGCAAGGTGCTTTACGGTATGTTTTTTGAGGATTACACCGAAAAACTTTGGGGAAGACATCCGTCGCTTATTTCAGCCGATTGGGGAGCTCAGCGCGTTAAGGGACTTTCTATCGGCGCGGTCTTGCGCGATATGTTCGGCAAGCTTTTCGGTAAAAAGAATAAGGAAAACACCGAAACTTCGCTTATCGAGCAGTTTAGATATCCTAAGCTAGGACCGGGGCAGCTTTGGGAAGAGGTTGCACGCGAAATAGAATTTATGGGTGGCAGGATAATCCGCAGTTGTAAGGTTTTAAAGCTAAATTCCGACGGTGAAAAGATAATCCATGCTGTGTGCGATATAGGCGGTAAGAAAATGATGCTGCCTGCAGATATTTTCATTTCCTCAATGCCTGTTAAGGACTTGGTAACAGGTATTTCCGGTGAGCTGCCGCCTGTTGAAGTATATGACGCGGCAGTCGGGCTTCCTTATCGCGATTTTGTGACGGTTGGATTGTTAGTTAAAAAGCTCGGACTTAAGAATAAAACAAAGATGAAAACTCTTGGTGATATTGTGCCTGATTGTTGGATTTATGTGCAGGACAGAAGTGTGAAGCTCGGAAGAATACAGATTTTCAACAATTGGTCGCCGTATATGCTTGCAGATCCCGAGAACACAGTTTGGCTGGGGCTTGAATATTTTTGCTCTGAAGGAGATGACTTTTGGAACTTAAGCAACTCGGAGCTTTGCGATTTTGCCGTTTCCGAGCTTGTTAAAATGAAGGTAATATCACGCGATGATGTGCTTGACTGTCATACAGAACACGTTAAAAAAGCATATCCTGCTTACTTTGACACGTATGAAAAAATCGACGTAATAAAGGAATATTTAAACAGCATTAATAATCTTTACTGCATCGGAAGAAACGGTCAGCACAGATACAACAATATGGACCACTCAATGCTTACGGCAATGCGTGCCGCAGACGTGATTTTGCATGGCGGAAGTAAAGAGGTCTTTTGGAATGTTAACACAGAGAAAGACTATCACGAAAAGAAGTAAAGCGTTATGACAAATACCGACAGCATTTGCCGTAAGTATTATAAAAAGGCAGCAAGGCACCCGATTATCATTATTGCGGTGCTTTGTGCTTTTGTGCATTTTTTAACCTATTGCAGCAGCAAAACAGTTAACGTGCCGTGCGCTGTTGCGCTTTGTTGTGTTTTAGGTGCGGTGTCTGTTTTTTTGAGTGTTAAAACAACTGACATACCCCGACGCGTTCTGCTGCTTACCGCTGTATTTTTTATATCAGAGTTGTTGTTTATGCTCGTTGTCGGTTTTGTGCTTTTTGCCGCTTCCTTTATCGCAGTTGCATATTTAGGCTTGCTGGCAATTGTTTTATATGACGGCAAGGCTTTAACAGAAAAGAATATTGCTGTGATTATTATGGCGCTTGGTTTTTTGGTGCGGCTTGCATATGTACTTTACACCGATTGCACCGTCCGCCAGCACGATGTTGAGCAGTTTGGAAGCGGAATCGGTCACGCAGGATATATTGAGTATATTTACAACAATTTCGCACTGCCGGATTTTGATGTTCGAGATGTCTGGCAGTTTTATCACCCTCCGCTGCATCACATAGTTGCCGCTGCTTTTTTGCGTTTTACTGTGTTTCTCGGCGGAGATTGCAGTCGTTGTTTGGAAAGTATTCAAACGCTAACGTTGTTCTATTCCTCGCTTTGCACATTGTTTTGCTGTCGTATATTTTCTCAATTGAAACTTAAAGGCAGGGGATATATTGCTGCTGTTGCAGTTTGTGCGCTTAGCCCTGTATTTACAGTGTTTGCAGGCAGTATTAACAATGATGTTCTGTCCGTCACCTTTGCAATTGCAGCGATATACAACACTCTGCGTTGGATTGAGAGCCGCAGCATTTGCGATATTTTTAAAATTGCGTTTTGCATCGGGCTCGGTATGTTCACAAAGCTTTCTGTTTGGATGGTGACGCCGGGTGTTGCTGCCGTGTTTTTAATTGTGTTTATAGCAGATAAAAGAAAACACAAATTCAGATTTTATCTTAAGAGTTATTTTTCGTTTGCAGCCGTTTGCCTGCCTTTGGGACTTTATTGGAGTATGCGCAATTATCTGCTTTATAGGGTGCCGTTTACGTATGTGCCCAGCCTCGGAACAGACAGCTTTCAATATGTCGGTAATTACTCGGCTTTAAAACGTCTTTTTGTGTTGCCTAAGGATTTTCTTTCATATCCGTTTATGAAGTGGGGAGAGCCTTACTACGAATATAATCCGACATCGGGATTGCTTAGAACTATGTTTTTCGGTGAGGCAATAAACGACTCCTCTTATCCGCAAATTGCTGTTTGCGGCAGGGTGCTTTATTGGTTTGGTTTGCTCACTGTTGCACTTTGCATTATGGGAATTCTATATATGCTTTTTAAAGCACATTGTTTTTCAGGTGCTTCGCGAGCCTTGCTGCTTGTAACGTTTTTCCTGACTCTTGGAATGTACTATTATTTCTGCTTTACATTCCCGTTTACCTGCACTCAAAATGCGCGTTATGCCGCGACACTTGTGCCGATTGGCGCTGTGGCGCTCGGTGTGTTTTTAAACCGATGCCTTGAAAAAGAGAAAAAGCACCGACAAAAAAAGCTTGTAAAATCATTGCGAGTTTTAACAGAGCTTTCTGTTGCCGGTGTCTCTGCATTTTCGGTTTTAACTTATTTGTTGTTGGCGATTTAGAATTATATTGTAATAAATAGCTCGGCACTGTGGCTTTGCACGGTGCCGAGCTCTTTGGTCGTTTTTTTATAATATTCTAATCAGCGGATAAGCCCAACCTTTTTAAGCAGTGCTCCGATCTTTTTGCCTTTCGGGATAACCCCGAAATCCGCTTCTTCAAATGTTCTTGCAAACAGCAGTACGGCAAAGTATACAACACCGCCGATAATAATTGAAATAAGCGTTGCTCCCGTGTTACCGAAACCTGCAAGCAGCTTATATACAGCATATACCGCAACCGACATAATAAGGCTTGCAAAGGCAGGCTTTATTATATGCTTTGAAATTGGCACCTTAATCGGCAAAAATCTTTGCAAAATCACCCATTCGGCAACAGTTACTAAACCTTGGTATATTATTGTTGCTGAAATTGCACCCACAACGCCGAACGGAAAAACCTTCATAAGCAGAATGTTAAGCAGAAGCTTCAACACAGCGCCCAACAAAAGAATTATTGCGGGATATTTCTGTTTACCCATTCCGTAAAACACGCCGTTTAAGACAAACGGCACGGCGGCAAAAAGCATTGCAACCGATTGCAGCTGCAGCAAATATCCGCCGTCGGAAACGGCAGGAAAAAGCAGCTTTATAATGGGGTCCGCAAGCACAATAAATCCTGCAGTGCACGGAAACATTACAATATTGCTGAAAAACAGCGTATTTGAAAGATTAAGCTTTGCCCCGTCAACATCTCCGGTTTTAATTTTGGCAGATATAACAGGAACCATTGCAATAAACAGTGTTGCGCCGAGAGCCAACGGCAGATGGGTCATAGTCTCGGTTTTAGACATAAGACCGTAAGCTTCAACATCGCCTGTATAGCTGTTAACGGTAATTGAATCTATATTGCTGCTGAGTGTTGAAACAAGAGAGGCAAAAGCAGCCGGAACGGCAAGCAACAGAATGTTTTTAACCAGTGTTCTTGTGCGCAGACTTTCGGCTTGCACTGTTTGGTTTTTGCACTCGATTTTAATATATTTTCTACGAAGTGCCAAGTGACTGAGCATATAACCGAGTGATACTAATGCCGCAACAGATGTTGAAAGATTTCCGGCAGCTGCCATAATCGCAGTGCTTGAGCCAACAGCAAGATAAACAAAAAGAATTGACAGAACACAGTTGAAAAATTGCTCTATGATTTCTGAAATGCTTGTCGATTTAAGACTGCCAAGCCCCGTGAAATAGCCGCGAAGCACAGAGTTTGAGGAAACAAACAGCACGGCAGGCGCAAGCGCGCGCAGGGTGTAAGAAACACCGTCCGCTTTATAAAGTGAGATTGAAATAGCGTCTGCAAAAACAAACATACCCGTTGCCAGCACCAAGCCGATTGCGGAAAAGAGCCGGAAGCTCACTTTGAAAATTCTCTCGGCACCTATGTGGTCGTTAACCGCAACACGCTCTGCAACGAGCTTTGAAACAACATTAGGTATGCCGATTGATGATATCGCAAGCAATACCATATATAGCTGATAACCCGTTGAATAGTAGCCGTTGCCGACATTGCCGAAGCCCGGCACGTTGATTATAACGATTTTATAAACAAGACCGAGTATTTTAACAACTATTTGCGCAATACCGAGCATGGCAACATTTTTTGCAAATGAAACGCTGTGATCGCGCTTAAGGGGATTTGAATTATTATCCTTCATATTTTTCTCCATTATTATATTAACGTGTTAAAAATATTTTAACACAGTTTTACTTTTATTGCCACCGTTATTGTTGAAAATATTATTTTTTTATGCTAAAATTTTAGTTGTCGGTCACTGTACAGCGGCATTTAGATTATTTTACCGTCTTGAAAGGGGCATTTGAAATATGGATATAAAAGAAAAGGCGCTTAAAGCACATTATGATTGGAGAGGGAAGATCGAGGTGATATCGCGCACCCCT
>USAR01000114.1 GCA_900552605.1 uncultured Oscillospiraceae bacterium
CGGATCCGGCAAAAGTATGCTTGCAAAAAGGCTGCCGTCAATTCTTCCGGAGCTTAGCTTTGAAGAGGCAATTGAAACTACAAAGCTTTATTCAATTGCGGGATTGCTGCCTAAAGATGTTCCGATTATTAAGCGCAGACCTTTCCGTTCTCCGCACCATTCAGTGTCGCAGGCAGGGCTTACGGGAGGCGGCCAGATACCGCACCCCGGCGAGATTTCGCTCGCGCACAACGGCGTTTTGTTTTTGGATGAGCTGCCGGAGTTTGACCGCAGTGCAATGGAAACGCTGCGTCAACCTCTTGAGGATGGCACAGTAACAATATCTCGTGTTTCGGCAGCGCTTACATATCCTTGCTCAATCACTCTTATCTCGGCAATGAATCCTTGTCCTTGCGGATATTACGGCCACCCGACAAAGAAGTGCACCTGCTCGGAAAATCAGGTAAGGCGTTACTTGGGAAAGGTATCGGGACCGATGCTTGACAGGCTCGACCTGCACGTTGAAGTGCCGCCTGTTGACTACCGCTCTTTAAGCGGCGAGGGTGAAAGAGAGGAAACCTCCTCCGAAATAAGAAAGCGAGTTATTAAAGCCCGAGAGCGTCAGCAAAAAAGGTATGAAGGAACAGGTATTACATGTAATGCGAGAATAACTCCCAAGCTCTTGGCTGAATTCTGTCCGCTCGACGACGACGCCAAGGTGCTGCTGCAATCGGCATTTGAAAGCCTTGGAATGTCAGGCAGAGCGTACGACAGAATACTTAAGGTGGCAAGAACAATAGCGGATCTTGATAACAGCGATGTAATAGGCTCAAACCACATTGCAGAGGCGCTGCAATTCAGGAGCCTTGACAGAAAATATTTTTAATATCCGCGCATGCCGCAAGAAAGGACGGTGCTTTTAAATGAGCAACAGCAGAAAACCAACGCAAAATGAAAAGGAAGAGGCTGTTTTTAATTATCTTAGAAAAGAGCTGTCCGTCGGGGTCAATCCGAGTATTCGTGAAATCTGCACGGCAACAAAAATTAAATCCACTTCGGGAGTTCATAAAATACTTTGTACGCTTGAAGAAAAAGGACTTATCGAGCGCGACAATCATTCCTCACGCTCGGTGCGTCTTGCCAACAGCACAGGCACATTTCAGGTGCCGCTGCTTGGACGTGTTACGGCGGGCGAACCGATTTTCGCCGACGGGAATATTGAAGAATACCTGCCCGTTTCATCGCGGCTCGGCAGCTCGGAAAGTCTTTTTGCACTGAGAGTTGTGGGACTCAGTATGAAAAACGCAGGAATTATGGACGGCGATACCGTTGTTGCCGACAGCGGCAAGGTTGCAAACAGCGGAGATATTGTTATAGCGTTAATTGATGAAGAGGCAACGGTTAAGCGCTTGGGTTTTGAAAACGAACAGCCTGTGCTTTATCCTGAAAATCCCGATTTCTCTCCGATTCACGCCGATAATATAAAAATACTCGGCACGGTTGTGGGATGCTTCAGAATGTATTGCTGATATTATAATGATTATTTAAACGAGTGCCGCAAATATAAAAGTATTATTGCGCTTTGTCGGACGTAACACAATAGAAGAATAAACGCGGTGCGACAAACAAAAATGTCGCACCGATTTTAAGTGTAGGGAAGCAGGTGAAAAAGTGCAGCACAACTTAGGCGACGATGGCTTTAAAACAAGCAATAACACTAAAGCCGCAAGCGGTGATTCTACAAAACCGCGCATAAGGTATCATCTTCTTGACGAGCTCCGTGGCTTCGCCGTGTTTTGTATGGTTTTTTATCACGCTTTTTACACTCTTTGCGATCTCGGTGTGCCGTATTTCGAAAGTGTTTTGAACTTTTTTATGCCTGCCGAGCCTTTTTTTGCAGGGTTTTTCATTCTGCTTTCCGGCGTCTGCTGCCGTCTGTCACATTCGAATCTGTCGCGTGGATTAAAGCTTGCGGCGGTGGCGGCAGCGGTAACCGGTGTTACATATTGTGCAACGGCATTCGGTATTGACGACTGCGTAATTTGGTTTGGCGTTCTTCATTTATTAAGCGTCGGTATGCTTTGCTGTGCCGTGTTTGATTTTGCACTGAAAAGAATACCGCCCGGCGTTGGTGCGGTTTTGTTTTTTCTTTTGTTTATTTTGTCTTATAACGTTGAATACGGCTCAATTTCTTTAGGAAGTCACGTTCTTTTTGAGCTTCCGCAGTCGTTATATAAAACCAATATGCTAAGCTTTTTGGGCTTTCATAACGACTATTTTGCCTCTGCCGATTATTTTCCGATTTTGCCGTGGCTTTTCCTTTTTTTGTGCGGAACGAGCCTTGGCATTTACGAAAACCGCGGCAGGTTTCCCGCTTTTTTAAAAAGACGTTATATTCCGTTTTTCGGTTTTTTAGGCAGACACGCGCTGCTGATTTACATTCTTCATCAGCCTGTGATTTTCGGAATTACTTATGCCGTGGCGGAATTGGTAAAATTGTTTTGATAAAATAGCTGTTTTTCGGTTGAAATAGTTTAAGGAGTATGATTTGTGAAAAGAATAGAATTGTTTACCGACGGTGCTTGCTCCGGCAATCCTGGGCCCGGCGGTTGGGGCGCAGTATTGCGCTACGGCGGAGCGGAAAAGGAGCTTTCGGGCGGCGAGTCTGACACCACCAACAACAGAATGGAGCTTACAGCCGTTATAAAAGGACTGGAGGCGCTTAAGGAACCGTGCACTGTAACGCTTACAACCGACAGCCGTTATGTTGCGGATTCGATAACAAAAGGCTGGGCGGAGTCATGGCAGCGCAACGGTTGGCGAAAAGCGGACAAAAAGCCTGCATTAAATGCCGACCTTTGGGAAAAGCTATTATCGCTGCTAAAAGTGCACTCCGTTACCATAAAGTGGGTAAAGGGTCACGAGGGTCATCCGGAAAACGAGCGATGTGATAAATTAGCGGTGGCGGAAAGCCGAAAATTTTGAGAAAATCGACCAAATATTAAAATAATCGGCAATTTACGGTTGCAATGTATACTAAAATGGTATACAATAGCTTTGGTGAAACAAATAAAGGCTTTTAAAGCCTTTTGAGTGTTTTAAATTATACTTATGAAAGGCACTGAGAAACTTTGAAACGTTTTATTTATGCCGACCATTCGGCAACGACTTCTTTAGCACCAGAGGTTTTGGAAAAAATGATGCCGTACCTCACCACCGAATACGGCAATCCGTCAAGTCTTTATGCCTTTGCGGCAAGCGCAAAAAAAGCTGTTGAAAACGCAAGAGCGCAGGTCGCCGAGGTTTTGGGAGCATTGCCAAACGAAATATATTTTACCGCAGGCGGCAGCGAGTCCGACAATTGGGCAATCAAAGGCGCAGCTCATCTTATGAAAAAGAAGGGCAAAAACCACATAATATCGTCAGCTTTTGAGCATCACGCCGTTTTGCATACATTAAAGACGCTTGAAAAAGAGGGTTTTGAGGTAACACTTTTGGACGTCCATTCAGATGGGCTTGTGCGTGTTGACGAGCTTCGTGACGCCATTCGCGAGGACACAGGTCTTGTTACCGTTATGTATGCCAACAACGAAATCGGCACAATTCAGCCGATTGCCGAAATCGGCGCAATCTGCCGTGAAAAGGGAATCCTTTTCCACACAGACGCTGTGCAGGCTGTCGGCAATGTGCACATCAACGTAAAAGAGCAAAATATTGATATGCTTTCAATGTCGGCACACAAATTCCACGGACCTAAAGGCGTGGGTGCGCTTTATTGCAGACGCGGCATTTTTCTGCCTAACCTTATCGACGGCGGCGCACAGGAGCGCGGCAGACGTGCGGGAACGGAGAATGTGCCCGGTATTGTAGGTCTCGGCGAGGCAATAACAAGGGCGAATGCCACTATCGATGAGCGTGCGAAAACCCTTTCCGAAATTCGTGACCGCATTATCGACGGCGCTTTGAAAATTGAAAAATCGCGTGTTAACGGCGACCGCATTAAACGTCTGCCGGGCAATGTAAGCCTTTGCTTTGAGGGAATCGAGGGCGAATCGCTGTTGCTTATGCTCGACAGTCAGGGCATTTGCGCGTCGTCCGGCTCTGCTTGCACCTCCGGTTCGCTTGACCCCAGTCACGTGCTTTTGAGCATCGGTTTAAAGCACGAAACGGCTCACGGCTCATTAAGGCTGTCGCTGGGTGAGGGCAACACGCTTGAGGATGCCGATTATATTCTTTCCGTTTTGCCGCCCATTGTTGAAAGACTGCGCGAAATGTCGCCGCTTTGGGACAGAATAAAACGTGAAGAAGCAGAAAAGAATGCTTAATTATTGTAAAAAACAAAAGGAGGTAACCTTTTATGTATACAGAACAGGTTATGGACCACTTTATGCACCCGAGGAATATGGGCGAAATTGAAAACGCAGACGGCGTGGGTGAAGTAGGCAATGCAAAATGCGGCGATATTATGAGAATGTATTTGAAAATCGACAACGGAATCATAACCGATTGCAAATTCAAAACCTACGGCTGCGCTTCCGCGATCGCAACAAGCTCAATTGCAACGGAAATGGTAAAGGGACACAGCATTGAAGAGGCTGTGGAGCTTTCCAACAAGGCTGTCGTTGAGGCTTTGGGCGGTCTGCCGGCACACAAAATTCATTGCTCGGTCTTGGCTGAACAGGCAATAAAGGCGGCGCTTGCCGATTATTACACAAAGCAGGGAATAGATTATAAACCGATTCTCGGCGATTTGGGCGAGCACGACTGCGACCACTGCGAGGGCTGCGGCGCATAAAAGCCAAAAATCAAAAAGCGTCAGTTCGCAATATCCTGACGCAGACAAATAACAATATGTCTAAACAAAAAAACTACGGGGATGAATTTAATTATGAAAATTACCACACGCACTGTTGTAACAGGCGGCGTTATTGCCGCGCTTTACGCTGTGCTTACATACGTTTCGGCGGCATTCGGTTTAGCTTATGGCCCCATTCAACTGAGGGTTTCCGAGGTTTTAACCCTTTTGCCGCTGTTCACACCTGTTGCGGTTCCCGGTCTTACCGTGGGTTGCTTTTTGGCAAACATCGGCAGTTCAAATGCCGTAGACCTTATTTTCGGCACTGCCGCAACACTTATTGCCGCACTTTTAACAAGACTTTTGCAAAATGTAACAATTAAAAGCTTTCCGGCTCTTTCATTTTTATCACCTGTGATTGTAAATGCGGTTATGGTCGGTTTTGAAATCTCAGCGTTTTTCCTCGACGGTTTCACCGTTGCCGGATTTGCGCTTTCCGCAGTTCAGGTCGGGTGCGGCGAGCTTCTTGTGATTTTTATACTCGGCACACCGTTTTATTGTTGGATGAAAAAGCACAAAAAGCTTTTTGATTAACGGCTATATACACTTAATATCAACATTAAATACAATACAAAATAAACAGCACCCTTTGCCATTTATGTAAGCGGCAAAGGGTGCTGTTTGTTTTTTGAATAGGTTAAGAGGTTTTTAATAGCACT
>USAR01000115.1 GCA_900552605.1 uncultured Oscillospiraceae bacterium
ACAATTTTCTTTTTGTCTGTTTTGCAGGAAATAACAGCATCGTCTTTATCGTAAAAGAATGAATCCACAACACGCTTAACTACATTTCCGTCTTCTCTGTGGCAGCACCACTCACGCATTTTTGCATACTTTTCAGCATACTGCGCTTTAACCTCAGACAGGTTGTTAATAGACTGTGCCACACCCTCAAGCGTTGTGCTTACAGGTCCGGGCAACGCATCAAGAGGAATGTAAAGACCACGGTTTTCGGAATACTCCGCAAGATCCGGCACATAAAAAAGAATCGGCTTGCCTGTTCCCAAAAAGTCAAAGAAAATGCTTGAGTAGTCGGAAATAAGAATATCCGTAACCGCCAGCATTTCATCGGTATCAACAGTGAAAGGAATACATATTTTGCTTAATTCCTCGTCCATTGAAACCTCGCGGTAAATGAAATAGTGTACTCTTAAAAACACTTCATAAACATCGGTGTTAATATTGCTTCTGAGAGTTTTAACCGCATTCTTAAGCTCTGTTAAATCATACTCCAGGCTGTCGTAAAGCTTTCCCTTCCAAGTAGGAGCATAAACCACGATTTTTTTGTCGGTTTTAATTCCGGCCTTTTCAAGCTGCCCATAAGCATATTCACGGCTGACATTTCTGACAGTATCAGTTCTCGGCAAGGGCTCGTTCAGCAATTTACCCTTATAAATGCCGTTAAGCATATATGCCTTTTTAAACATACGCTCGCCGGTAAACTCATTTGCGGCGATAAGGTGGGTTGAATTTAAAAAGTTATGCACAATATTATCGGTAGCGTTAACTCTCTGACCGGGTCGCTCATATCCCATAACCTTGAGCGGCACGCCGTGCCAGGTGTTAAGGTAACGTTGACCGTCGCGTCGACAGTAATATTTCGGCACCGATGAATTGCAGATAACGTATTCCGCAGTAAACAACAGCCTTATATATTCAAAGCCGCCGCGGTTTATAAACTTAACATTATTAAGTGCGGCATATTCCTTAAGGTTGTCCTTAACCAGCTTTTTATCGTTAACCGCAAAGCAGTGGGTGTAGCCGGCAAAGTCCTCGCGCGAAATCAGTTCCTTGAAAATTGCACGCGGGCTGTCCAAAATACCAAGTCCCGAAAATGCGTCGTAAAGCACCGTTTTTTGCTTAATCGGCTTTTTAAGCGATTTTTCTATAACAAACGTGCGAATATCCCGCTTTATTCTGCGCACTGCCCGCATTATGAGCTGGCCGATTTCAATTGCGTCCTGCACAATGACATTGTGCTGCGGTTTAAGCTCTTTTTCTTCCCTCTTCTTTTCTGCATTTGCAAGTTCTGCAACACGACACAAAACCTCGTAATCAGGCTGCCCCTTCATCTGCTTAAGTATTTTTTTGTCAAAATCGAAAAAGTGCTTGCTTTTACGGTCTTCAACCGGCGGCAAAATGGTGTAGTCGCCATAAATTCTCTCAAGTATTTTTTCGGCATTGGAAGGGATCGGCAGCATATGTCCCTCGAAATTAACAAGTCGCGGTGTGCCGAAATATTCGTTTTTAAAGGTTTCCCTACGCGCATAATAAAGACTGCCGAAAACAACACCGAAGTTGTGCTCGTGATTGTTGGTTTCGGTCATAGCACGGTCGATTTGACGGTGTATTCCGTTCATTGTGCGGAATTTTCCGTAAATTTTCAGCGGATAGAAATATTTAAGTCTTCTTACAAGTGTTGTATACCAATTGCGTTTGTGAAGCCCTGTTTTTATCCAAAGCGTACGGCGAAGAATTCTTACGGTGTTGCCGCGCTTTGCAATGTCCGGGTCGGTGTCATCGGAAACGTAGTCAATCGGAAACAGGTCGATTGCAGGTCCGTTGTAAAGCAAAATCCCCTTTTGCCGTTTTTTTACAAACGGCGTTTTCCTTGTCATCTCGATCTTTGCAATTGTATAGTGCTTTTTGTTTGTGGCAAAGCAATCAAGCGCGTAGCCGCTCGGAAATCTATCCTTTGCAAGAGCCAAAAATCTGTCGTAATCCTCACGTGGAAGAAGAATATCAATATCATCGTCCCACGGAATAAAGCCGCCGTGACGTACAGCACCGAGCAGTGTGCCCTCGCCGAGGTAATAGGTAATATTGTTCTCTTTGCAGAATTTATCAACAGTAAGCAGTATCTCCATAAGATACTGCCTTAATATCTGCATATAGCGGTATGTGTCGGCGGTCATACCAAGCTCAGTTCCGTCACTCAGTACAACGTTGCCGTTTTCATTAACGCGAATATTGTCGCTTTGCTCCATAAAATCATTTCACCTTTCAAAAGGGTTTTATTTTTTATCTGTACTCAAGCTGTCAAGCGCACCTCTCAATTGCGTGCTGCTTGTGCCCTTTGTATAAGGAAAATAAATTATCTTAACACCTTTCGGATTAAGCTCGCGCTCATATCTGTTGAAGCGCTCTGTGCCCTTGTAATCCGAGCCGACAAATAAATAATCGTATTTAAGCTCTTCATACGCATCAATATCCTCTTTGCTGCACTCAATAACTCTGTCAACATATTTGCAAGCAGATACGATCGCCATTCGTTCTTCAAGCGGAATAAAAAGCTGTTTGCCCTTGTGCGAGCCGTCTGTATGAACTCCGACGACCAGATAATCGCAATACTGCTTTGCGCGACGCAGCAAATTCAAGTGGCCGATGTGAAACAAATCAAACGTTCCCGTAAGGTAACCGATTTTGAGGCGTTTCTTGGTTTCAAGCGAATTTTTCTCGGTTTTGTATTTGAAGCTTTCCAAGCCGAAAAGGTCGGCATTTTCTCGGTAACGACGCAAAACGTCGCCGTATACCTTATAATTCGGAATGAACAGCGTTTCGCGGTTCAGCATTTTTTCAACGATCTCGTCCGCAAGGCTCAGCGACATCTCAGGCTTGTCCTTGCCGCCGTGAAAGCCCGTGCCGTCTATTCTGCCGGGCGCAACTGTCAATATTCTGTTATTAAAGCCTTTTCCCGCAAGCTCTGCGTTAATGCTTTCGGCAAAACGCGAGAGCGCCGCCTTGCTTGCGGCATAAACAGCATAAAGCGGTGACGAAACAAGGCCTGCAATGCTTGACATAACCGTGCAGTAAAAATCCTCTGCCGAGCAAAGCTTTCCGTAAAAAGCTTTAATAATCTCAATTGCGGAAAGGGTGTTAATGCGGAATACATTTTCAATTTCCGCTTGAGAATTGGTTTCAAAATAATCAAGTCTGCCGACTCCCGCCGTTATAATGAGGGTGTCGATATCGCAAAGCTTTACAAGCGTTTCGGGATCATCGCTTACAAGATTAAAGCGCAAAAACTCCGTGCGGTCGTCGTGATGTTTGCTCTCGGCTCTGTCGGCAATATAAACCTTATTGTAGCCCCTTTCAAGAAGACGCTCAACGGCAGCAGCACCTATTCCCCCTGCTCCGCCCACAACCAAAGCAACATTTTTCTTCAAAATCATCACACCCGAAATTTTAAAATTTTATGTAATTTAAGCGCTTGGCATTTCTAAAATAATATACCATATTCTGTGTTAAAAGTCAACAAAACCACAGTGCTTGTGACACTGCTTTTTATAAATTTTTATTGTGTAATTTCCAAAAAGTGCACTTGTGTTATTATTTTTGCATATTTGCGGTAAATTTTTCATAAAACCGGCGTGTTTTCCGGCTCCGGGTGCTCCGCGTTATCGATAGCCTCGGTTGAAATTCTCGATTTTACGTGGTTATCGTGACTGTTTGGGTGATGCCCTGCGCCGAAGCAAGCCTTTAAAAGCACGGGGCAAAGCACAGAGGAAACCAATATAAGACAAACCGTTGCCACAAGAGGGTCTATGCCGTTGTGACATATAAAGCCGCTGCCTGCGGCATAAACCGCAAGCGCAACCTCTCCGCGTGCTATCATACCGCAGCCGATTGTCAGCGATTCCCTTGTGTTAAAACCGCAGGCTTTTGAAATGCCCGAGCAGCCTAAGATTTTCCCGATTATACCAACCGCAACAAATGCTGCCGCAAAGCCGAGGTCACTAAACTTAAATCCTGCAAAATTTGCGGTAATGCCTATCGAGGCAAAGAAAATCGGTGTGAATATCATATATCCGCTGACGATTACCTTGCGGTCCACAAATCCTGTGTCGTCAAGTCCGCTTAAACAAAGTCCAGCCATATATGCGCCCGTGATTGAAGCTATACCAAAGAATTTTTCAGCGCAATAAGCATAAAAAAGACACATTGCAATTGCGAAAATTCCCGTGCGGCGTTTATGAGGATATTTTGTTACAAGCCATTTAAAAAATTGCCTCAGCAAATAGCCGATGCCAACGGTAAACGCAAAAAAGCCGATTGCCTTTAAAAGAGTCAGCCAAATGCTGCCGCCGCCCTTAAGACCTGTTAAAAGGCTTAAAACGATTATTCCTATAACATCGTCGATTATGGCGGCGCTCAGCACAGTTGTACCGACTGCGGTATTGAGCTTGCCGAGCTCTCTTAATGTCTCAACCGTTATTCCAACGCTGGTTGCCGTTAATATACTTCCCACAAACAGCGCGTTTAAAAGCAGATTGCTGTCCTTTGCCGCCGAGAATCCGCCGAAAAACATAAGCGCCAGCACAGTGCCGAGGGCAAGCGGCGCCAAAACTCCGCAAAGAGCGATTAAGGTTGACTTCAAACCGCTGCGGCGCAGCTCGTTGAAATCGGTTTCAAGTCCGCTTGAAAACAGAATAAAAACAACACCTATTTGTGCAAGGCTTTTAATAACATCGGTTTCCGCCTCGTTTGGGATAATTATTCCGTGACCTCCGAAAAGCGCAGGACCTATCAAAAGGCCTGCCAAAATCATACCAGCAACCTGCGGCAGACCTATGCGCCTTGTAAGCATACCGAAAGCCTTTGTTGCAAGCAAAATTACACCTACATAAAGCAGAATGTTAATAACATCAAATTCCATTAAAGCTCAAGTACCTTTCAAAAAATCAGCTTTCAAAAATAACGTTCCAAATATCGCAAAAAAGCGAATACGCTCTTTCGCTTTCACCGTTTAAATAAAAATAACCGAAAAGCGCCTCAAGTCCCGTTGCGGTGTGATATTGCGCCACGCTTGAGCTTTTTGGCGTGTTTTTGGTGTGCAGATTTCTGCCGCGCTTAAAAACAGCAAGCTCTTTTTCCGTAAGCTTTCCTTCAATCACTTCGAAGCCCTTTGCCTGAGCCGTTGCACTCACAACTTTAAGCGACATACTGTGCAGCTCGCCGACCGGTCTTTCAACCTCTGCCAAGCGCGCCCTTACAAGAAGTCCGAAAAATGCGTCGCCCACAAACGCAAGCGTTGAAGCGCTTGACATAAGCCTTGTGCCGTTTTTATCAGTTGTATTTTCCACCGAGATCACTCTTTTCAAAATTGCTTAGACACTTCAAGCGGGGCACAATACTTCCCA
>USAR01000116.1 GCA_900552605.1 uncultured Oscillospiraceae bacterium
GTTGCGACGGGGCGCGGCAACGCTCGGCAGCCGGGGGGACGCTCTCGGTAAAGCATAGTGTAAATTCAAAAAACGAGTTACATTTGCGCCGGCTTTTGAAGTTCATTATACTTAATTCAACAGGAAGTAAAAGCCAACACAAAAACAAGAAAAGCAGGGTTTCTGTCGGCACTCAGCCGATTTTTGAACCCCTGCTTTTTCTTTTTATTTATTATTTTTATTTATGCCTTCCAAAGTGAGTGCAGATTGCAGTAAGCATAAACCGCTTCAACCTCATCACCGTCAACAAGGGCAAAATCTGCCTGCGGTTTTGAGTCGGGAGAAAGAATTTTTCTTTGATTTCCTTCTTTTGTCTGAACTGAGATCCACTCAATATAGTGCTCTGCTGCCATCGGGTGCTCAATTTCGCCAACTGTTACATGGACGGTGTTGCCGTTTACTGTATACACAGGAACGTGCTTTTCTGCGGCAGCGTCGGCAGTGCCGGGCTTTATCTCTTCCATAACTTCGCCGCAGCAAACAATTGGAACGCCGCTTTCTTTAACTATTGCAACAATTTTGCCGCAGTGCGGGCAGCGATAAAAGGTCTGGTCGATTCTTGTTGTTTTCATTTTGCATTGCTCCTGACATTTTGTTTTTTCGGAACAGTGTTCCTGCCTCAATTTTAACATATAAAAGTCATATAAGCAAGCTTTTTTTAATTAAGTATAATTTTACCGTTTTTTAGCACCGCCGTAACGGTTTTTTCACCGTTGCCTTTAAAAACCCTGCCGTTATAGATGACACCGTAACTGCCAAAGGCGCGCTTTATGAGAGTTGCTTGCTCTACGGTAAGCTCCGACGTTATTGTTCTTTCGTCGTCACCCGGCTCTTGCCAATATTCACCGCCTTTTTGCGGCACGGCATTTTGCCAAAGAGTATCAAAATCTTCAATAACCTGCTTAATCATTTCCGCTGCGGCTTTTTGCGATTTTTCTGTAAGCGTATCAAGCGTTTCATCGTTGCTTAAATCAAACCGATGCTGCAAGAGAATGTCGCCATCGTCAAATCCTTTTGCAAGCTTGTGTACGGTAACGCCGCTTTTGGTAAGCCCTTTTAATATTGTGCAAGGATAAGGCCACGCGCCGCGACCGACAGGCAAAAGCGCCGGGTGCACGTTAATGCCCCTAAAATTCGGAATATTAAGCACGGGTATTTTGTAGATATAGCCTGCCGAAACAAACAGCTCGCAACCGTTTTTAAAATATTCCATTGCTTCTTGCTCTGTTATTTTTTCTTCGCTGAACGGTACGCCGTGAGAGAGCGCAAGCGCCTTTACTTCGCTGTTAAATTCAAATTCATTATCGGTTTTGAAGCTTCTTACCGCAAGCACTTCCGTTTTATCGCTTTCAAATATTTCCTTTAAGCAATCGGCGAAAAGGTCAAAGCCAAAATAAACTATTCGCATTTCTTTTTCTCCGGCAGCTGCGATAAAACTATTGCAGCAAACATTATAACGCAGCCGAAAACCTCAGGCAACGACATACGCTCGCCGAAAAGAGTGCCTGCAAGCACTGCAAAAACCGATTCAAGACTCATTATCATAGACGCCACAGTGGGGTCTGTTCCGCGCTGTGCAACGATCTGCAAGGTGTAGCCCGCACCGCTGGACATTATGCCGAGGTAAAGAATCGGAACAGCAGCGGAAAGCACATCGGAAAGCGTGTTTTGCTCAGCTGTTATCGGCACAAACAAAAGCGAGAGTATACCGCAAACAAAAAACTGTATGCAAGCCATTTTAACGCACTCAACACGCGGTGCAAAGCTGTCAATAACAAGAATATGAACCGCAAATGCAGCGGCGCAGGCGATAAGCCAGATGTCGCTTGCCTCAATTTTGAATCCGCTTTTTACATCAACGCACAAAAGGTAAAGACCGACAGCGGCAATAACAACGCTGAGCCACATTTTAAGGCTGATTCTTTTTTTTGCGAACACACCGAAAAGCGGAACAAGCACAATGTAAAGCGCTGTAACAAAGCCTGCCTTGCCGGCATTTGCACCTCTTGTCAAGCCGATCTGCTGAAAAGCGGTTGCGGCAAAAAGCGCCGTTCCGCAAAGCACACCGCCCAAAACAAGCGTTTTTTTGCTTGGATTTTTAACCTGAGGCTGCGGTGCGCGTTTGCCGAGAATCGCAATAACGGGCAGCAGCACAATTCCTCCTAAAAACGAGCGCAGAGCGTTAAAAAGAAATGGTCCCAAATTGCCGGAGCCGCTCTTTTGCGCAACAAATGCAACGCCCCAAATAAGCGCTGTCAAAAATAAAAGCAACGGATTTACAAGTTTTTTAAAATTCATTTTGCATTACCTCTTGCCGTCGTTACGGCTTGACCATCAAAGCCTTTTAAAAGCATTGTAGCACATTGCGCGGTCTGTTTCAATATCGGCAAAGGTCGGAGCTTAAAATTCGGCAAAATAATTAAAAATATCTGTAAAACCGCCGAGCTTTTTAATATAATATTGTGTTTTTATAAGTCCTAAAAAACATTTTTGTTTTACCTCTTTGCAAAAAAACACCCGGCCTATTATAAGCTGAGTGTTTTAGAATTATTGTAAAGGGGTAAGCTTTAATAAAGGGTCGGCAGGCAGTAAGCCGAGTTCTGTCATTGGGACGACTATCTATCTCGACTGCACATTACTGTGCAGCTCCAGCCACTTATCAGGACACGCCGGACAAGCGTATAGTCCTCGTCAGTGTTGCTCCGAATAGGGTTTACAGACTTCCGCAGTTACCTGAAGAAGTGGTGAGCTCTTACCTCGCCTTTCCACCCTTACCGCAAACGGGCGGCGCGAAAGCGTCGTCAATGGCAAAGCCAAAGCCTTTTGCGGCGGTATATCTCTGTTGCACTTTCCCTGAGGTTACCCTCGGCGGCCGTTAGCCGTTATTCTGTCCTGCGGAGCTCGGACTTTCCTCACACATTGCTGTGCGCAGCCGTCAAGCCTACCGACAAGTGTAATGATAACACAAAGAGGTTTAAAAATCAAGTATTTTTCCGTCTGTGGAAATTGTAACTACCTGCCACGGAATAAACTTTCCGCTTTTTTGCAATGCTGTTTTTGCCGCTTGCTCCAGACCGCCGCAGCAGGGGACTTCCATACGCACAACCGTTACGCTTTTAATATTGTTGCGGCTTATGATATCCGTAAGCTTTTCCGAATAATCAACGCTGTCAAGCTTGGGGCAACCCACAAGAGTGATATGTCCCTTTATAAATCGCTCGTGGAAAGCGGCATAAGCGTAAGCTGTGCAGTCGGCAGCGATCAGCAGCTTTGCACCTTCAAAATACGGCGCATTTGCGGGAACAAGCTTTATTTGAACGGGCCACTGTGAAAGCCGACTGACAGAACTTTTGTATTGAACTTCCGAATCTGCAATATCTGCGTGCTCGATTCTTTTCGATTGACTGCCCGGACATCCGCAGGGCAATGTCATTCCTTCTTTTTTCATCTTTTCCTGCATCTTTTTCTGCTTGTTTTCCAAAACTGCCTTTTCGTCGTAAGCGGGTGCTTCACGCTCAACAAAGGTGATGGCACCGGTGGGGCAGGCGGGTAAGCAGTCGCCGAGCCCGTCGCAGTAATCTTCGCGCATCAGCTTTGCCTTCCCGTCCACCATTGCAATGGCGCCTTCGTGACAGGCAGCAGCACAAGCGCCGCAACCGTTGCATTTTTCCCTGTTGATTTCGATAATCCTTCTTTTCATAATAATCACCATTTCTTTCCAAGACACAAGGCGCATTGAATAATAACCGAAATAATGATTATTATATCGAGTATGCTTTTGGTTCCGTGTAAACGGCAAGAAGCTTGCGTCTTTTAATTTTTCAGCGCAATTTTTTGCTCTGATGTTTTCTTGATTTTCTGACTGTATTATAATATAATTAAATCAATAAGTCTGTTGAAATTTCAACGAAAGAAGATTTTTATGAAAAAATTTTTATCCGTTATACGTTCCTCACGAATATTTTGCGGCATTACCGATGATGAAATAAACGCTATGCTTTCCTGCCTTGACACGAGAAAAGAGAGCTTTTTAAAGGATACATTTCTTATGCGCGTCGGAGATAAAGCCGAATCGATAGGGCTTGTGTTGTCGGGAAGTGTTTTGGTAATACAAGAGGATATCTGGGGAAATCGCAATATCCTGTCAAAGGTAGGAAAAGGACAGACCTTTGCCGCGTCATATGCCTGTGCTCCGGGCTCGGTGCTGAATGTCGGCGTGGTTGCCGAAACCCCGGTTACCGCAATGTTTTTGAATGTAAAACGGGTTATGAATACGTGTCCCTCTGCTTGTAAGCACCACAGCCGAATAATACAAAACCTGCTGGGGGAACTTGCCGAAAAAAATCTGCACTTGGGCGAAAAGCTCACGCATATGGGACAGCGCACTACTCGGGCAAAGCTTATGTCTTATCTTTCTCAACAGGCTCAGCGGCTTGGGAAATATGAATTTGACATTCCTTTTTCAAGACAGCAGCTTGCCGATTATCTTGCTGTGGAACGAAGCGGATTATCACTTGAGCTTGGGAAAATGAAAAAGGACGGACTTTTGGATTTTAATAAAAGTCATTTTGTTTTAAAGGTATAAGAATATTAAAGGAGAAAACCGTGTATGACATTGGAATCGACATTTCAAAATTCAAACACGATCGTGACTTTTTCAGGCATTGTGATGCATTTTTTGTAAAGCACGACTAAATATAATGCCAAACAATGCCGCAAAACAGTGTAATATTCCGAAAAAATAAAAAAGTGTTGACAAACGACAGCGGCTGTGGTACTATAATACCAACCTAATTGGTAGGTAATGGATTAAAAACAAATAATCAAGAGGGAGGAACACATCAATGAAGAAGAACTTTGCAAAGGATTTTATAATGCCTATGTCAAGCACCTGCATGCGCATGTGCATTATTTGCCGTGCAAACAGTTCTGTGTGTTCTCCGTTTGGCGCTTAAGAATATTCGGTTATCGAATACGGTGCGTTATTTTGCCGAGGAGCTTCACACAAAAGCTTCTCGGCTTTTTTGTTTTTAAAAATTTATCGGAGGGAAGGTATCTATGAAAAACTATTTTGAAACCCTTGTAAGAGCCAACTTCAGGTTTGGGCGAATGTGCAGTTGATTCTCGCCAGCCTAAACATTTAATTATTAAAACAAACTAATTTTTTAAAAAACGAAAGGTTGATTGAAAATGAAAAAAATTATTTCTGCACTGCTTATCACGGTTTTCGCTCTCAGTATTTTTGCAGGCTGCAAAAAGAACAGCTCGGCAGTTACAATTGCCGTTCCCAATGATACAACAAACGAAGCAAGATCCTTGCTTTTATTAGAGGAAAAGGGTTACATTAAGCTTAAAGACGGTGCAGGCATCACA
>USAR01000117.1 GCA_900552605.1 uncultured Oscillospiraceae bacterium
GAAAGGCTCACCGAAGAACTCGCGTTCGAAATTCTCCATTTCTCTGAACGGGTTATATGACATTGTGTTGTTTTTACGATAAGGTCTGAGTTCAAACATAAAAATACCTCCTGAATAAGCTTTCTGTAAAGCCCATATTATAATTTAATCATCGAACGGTAAAGCTTTAACTTTTAAATGCGTTCATCGGAACCACCTCTTGGTTTATTCTCTTACTGTCTTTCTTTCCTTTCGACAATTATATTGTAAATCTTATTATTGCATATTTTGTTTCGAATTTATTAACGATTTGTAAATATTAGCACTCGGTTATATAAAGTGCTAATTTGTTGAAAAACCGTATATTATACTGCGGTTTTATTGACAAGCGCAGCGGTTTTTGGTAAAATAATATGTGATATTAAGGAGGTCGTTTAAATGATCTGGCACAGCAACAGCATTAACGATGTCATAAATCAACTGAACACAAATACTGAAACGGGACTATCCTCAACGGAAGCACTCAACCGTTATGAGCATATATCTTCCAAAATAAGAATTAAGCAAAGAAAGCGAAACTATGCAACCTTTCTTTTGAAAGAATTGCAAAGCTCAGTCTATGCGCTCATAGTTGCTACGGCGGCTTTTTGTATTATCTTCCACTTAATATTCGGTATATTATCGCTGACAGAGCCTATATTGCTTACTGTATTTGCACTGATAAAAGCAGCTGTATCCGCATTCTTTGATTACAGCGGTTCAACAAAGCTGCAATCTGCAAGCTTTGAAGAGCGTGCTGCAATCAACGTTATGCGTGACGGCAAGGTGCAGCTTAAAAATGCCGGCGATATTGTGCCGGGCGATATTATATATGTTGCAGAGGGAGACTATGTTCCCGTTGACGCGAGGTTGATCAGAGATAGTAATTTGCACTGCGATGAATATGCAATAACAGGAGAAACGGTGCCAACGCAAAAAGACGCTGCCGCAGAGCCTGTTGATATTGCTCGCCTTTCCGAGCGCGGTAATATGCTTTTTGCCGGCTCGCATATCCTTTCGGGTAACGGTGTTGCCGTAGTTACTGAAATACGCGATTATACAGAGCTTGCAAAAAAGAAAAAAATTGACGGCAAAAGCACTGCATCTTTGCAAATTGAAACACGGCTTGCTCAGCTCGAAAAGCTTATTGCAACGGGTACTGTTGCTGCCTATGCCCTGCTGTTTTTGGTTGCTGTTATATTCGGCACTGTTAAAGATATATACAAGGTTTCCCCGTTTTTAAGCTCAATTAATTATGCGTTAATGCTTGTTGCCGCTTTTTCAGTGTCATTCAGAATGAGCACTATCAACACTATCAGCACAACCGCTGTTTCGGCCGGCATTAAAAATATGCGTAAAAAAGGCATTGTTATAAACGACCCTAAAACCATCGATAAAATATCAAAGCTGGATGTCGTTTGTGCCGACAAGACGGGCACGCTTACGCAAAATAAAATGGTGCTTGCTAAAATGTATAACGGTATAAACGAAATCAACGTTGCAACAGATACTGTCGACGGCGACTGCAAAATGTTACTGCGGCTCGCAGCGCTTTGCTGCGACGGTGACGTTAAGCTTGTTAAAGGAATTTCTGTGCAATCGGGAGACGCAACGCAAACCGCTATTATCGCCGCTTCTATGGAGCATTTAGGGCTCGGCAAATATGAGCTTGATAATATTTATCCGAGAATGGCTACCATTCCTTTCGATCCAAACCGCAAGCTTATGACAACCGTTAATGTTATTGACGGACAAAAATATGTTATTGTCCGCGGCGCTGCCGAGGCACTTGTGGGTTGCTGTGACGGCGACAATTTACGCTATCTTGAAGAAGCGGAAAATCTTAGTTCCGAAAATCTGCGTGTTGTTGCGGTTGCTATGAAACCCATTGATGAATACAGTGCAGAGCCAACACCTGAAGAGCTTGAATGTAACCTTCGTATGATAGGACTTTTAGGTCTTTCAGACCTTTTAAGACCTGATTCGAAGGATGCTGTTAATGAATGTAAAAGTGCAGGTATGAAAGTTGTAATGCTTACAGGTGACAGAAAAAGCGCTGCCTTTGCAACTGCCGCCTCGCTCGGCATTGCCGAAACAGATGAAAGTGTTATAACGGGTGATGAGCTTGATAAACTTTCTCCGGATGAGCTTTGCGAAAATATCGAGAAATACAACGTATTTGCCCAAGTTGACTCGGCGCACCGTGTGCGGCTTGTCCGCGCTTTTCAGGACGCCGGACACTTTGTTGCGGTTACCGGTGACACAGGTGCAAACACCGCTTCGCTGCGTGTTGCCGATGTTGGATATTCAATGGGAAAATCGGGCAGTGACTCTGCTGTTTGCGAATCCGAAGTTATTATTGAGGATGACAGCTTTTCCTCTGTTGCCGACTCGGTTCGTTCCTGCCGTGCGGTGTATCACAATATTGCAAAATCGCTTAAATACTATCTGTCATCAGCGCTCGGTATTTTCCTTGCAACCTTTATCGGTGTTATATGCTTTGGTACATCAATCTGTACCAACACCGAAATATTGGCGCTTGCCGCACTTGCGGTTTTTCCAATGACAGTCGGCATTGTTTATCAAAATGCCGAAGCGGACGATCTTAATCTGATTATAGATAACGACTCGGGAATTTTTCAATCAAAATTTCTCTTGGACACCGTGTTTTTCAGCATAACATATTGCCTGTGTGCAATTGTTGCTTACAGTGTCGGTCTTTCTATCAGCAATGTTTCACCCACAGGATTTGCTTTTGCAACACTCGCAATAACGCTGCTTGTTTGCGGAACTTTCTCAAGAACAGATACCCTATGCGAGACCGTGAAATACAACAACAAAATGTTGCTTATATCCTCTGCCGTTTTCTTTTTGTTGCTTATTGTAACAAGTCTAATCGGCATTGGAAGATTTACGGCACTTCCCTTCTATGCTTGGGTTTTGGCAATTGTAATTGCAGCAATAACACTGCTGGTTAATTTGGCAATAAAACTTATAAGAAAGCAGCAGTAAACCGAATAATACATTAAGCAAGCGACCCTTGCAATATAAAAAGCAAGAGTCGCTTGAACTATATAAAAACGGAGGCGACAAATGAGAAATAAAGAATACCGTGAAGAACTCAGAACAGCGGTTTTTGAAAAGATTAAAGAGTCTGCTCTTTCGGTTATACCGATAGTTGCAATAGTTTCTGTGCTGTGTTTATTTTTTACACCGCTGCAGCCGGAGCTAATGCTGTCCTTTTTAATAGGCGGCATTTTGCTTACTGTCGGAATGGGCTTATTCTCACTTGGCGCTGAGCAATCTATGACCCCCATCGGAAATAAGATCGGCACGTCACTTACAAAAACCAAGAACATGCCGCTTATTCTTATCATCAGTTTTTTTCTTGGGTTTGCAATAACCATTGCCGAGCCCGACCTTCAGGTGCTTGCCGAAACGGTGCCGCACATCAGCAATGTCGTGTTGCTTGTAACAGTAGGTGTCGGTGTCGGTATGTTTATGTCGGTTTGTATGTTCAGAATAATAACAGGTGCCAGCTTGCGGCTTATGCTGATTTTCTTTTATCTGCTGGTTTTTGTTCTAGCGTTTTTTCAAAAAAACAACTTTTTGGGAATTGCTTTTGACTCCGGCGGCGTTACAACAGGACCGATGACCGTTCCTTTTATTCTTGCAATGGGTGTCGGTGTTGCAAATATCCGAAGCGATAGCCGCGCCGAGGCCGACAGTTTCGGCTTGGTTGCGCTTTGTTCGATAGGTCCTGTGCTTGCAGTTCTTATACTCGGCTTTTTTTACACCGGCACGGGTGCTGTACCTGAAATAAGCAGCGCTGAATTATCCGACACAACAGCAATCGGCACATCATTTTTAAAAGCGCTGCCGATCTATTTTAAAGAAATGGCGGTTTCAATGCTGCCTATAATTATTATATTTGCCGTGTTTCAGATTTTTGTTTTTCATATGAATAAGCGCAGTCTTGCAAAAACCGTTATCGGTATTCTTTATACTTACATCGGTTTGGTTTTGTTCTTAACAGGTGTTAACGTCGGCTTTTCGTCACTAGGTGCAACGCTCGGCGCGGCTCTTGCTAACGGCAAAGCAAGTTTTTGGCTTATTCCTCTTTCCGCTTTGCTCGGTTGGTTTATAATCTCGGCAGAGCCTGCTGTCGGTGTACTTCAAAAGCAGATTGAAGATATAAGTGCCGGCGCTATCCCCGGCCGCGCAATTAAAATCAGCCTTTCTGTTGCAATATCTTTTGCAATGGGATTTGCAATGCTGAGGGTTTTAACGGGTATTTCGATTATGTGGTTTTTGGTTCCCGGTTATCTTGCGGCAATCGTGCTATCGTTTTTTGTGCCTGATATTTACACAGCAATTGCATTTGACTCCGGCGGCGTTGCCTCAGGACCGATGACAGCAACCTTTATGTTGCAATTTATGATGGGCGCAAGCATTGCGCACGGCGGTGATGTTTTATGCGACGCCTTCGGCGTTGTGGCACTCGTTGCAATGGTGCCGCTTATTTCCATTCAGACGGTCGGTCTTATATACGAGAAGAAAAAGGTTGTTACAGAGGTTGCCGAGCCTTACGGTGATCTTGATATCATTGAGCTTTGGGAGGAGGCGGCATAATGAACTTTGTAATATCTGTTGTTAACCGTAGTGCACACGACACAGTTGCTGAAATTTGCAACGAGCTTATGCTGCCGATGACTCTCACGCTGAACGGAAAAGGAACCGCTGTTAAAAGTATGCGCGAGCTGCTCGGCATTGAGGTTACGCAAAAGCGCACAGTTATAACTATTGCCGACAGTGAAAAAACAAAGCAGCTTATCTCAGCGGTAAAACGAAAGCTGCATATCGGCGTGCCCGGTCACGGCATTGTAATAGCAGTACCATTAAAAAGTGTTGGAGGTGGCAAAACATTGGCATATCTTAACCCAGGTGAAGAAGCAACAAAAAAAGAAATTCCTAATATCAATTATGCATATGAACTGATTGTGGCAATAACAAACGAGGGCTGCACGGATATTGTTATGAATGCCGCTCGCGCGGCGGGCGCCAGAGGCGGAACGGTTATACACGCAAAAGGAACCGGCAACCAAGAACTAAGAAAATTCTACAACGTTTCAATTGCGGAGGAAAAAGAAGTTGTGCTGATCGTCTCCTCAGCAGCCGAAAAAAGCAACATAATGCGCTCGATAATCGAAAAAGCAGGCCCCGACAGCCAAGCCGGAACAATAGTGTTCTCGCTGCCAACAACCGAGGTTGCCGGTTTCGGCTTTTTTGAAGAATAACGCAGTATTTTACACTCAAAAGTTTTGGAATTTTCAATCAATTTGAATCATTTGTGTTTGTTGCAAAAACCACATATTATTATTG
>USAR01000118.1 GCA_900552605.1 uncultured Oscillospiraceae bacterium
AAAGCCGATAAATCGGCTTTTGCATCGCCGCGGCGATGTGCGCCGGGGCGCGGGCAACCGCAAAGACCGACGGGAAAGAAAAGGGTTTCGGCGAAGCTTTACAAAAACAAACAACTTGAAAAGACCTGCCGCTGTAATAAATCTCCCGTAAAAGCAGTAAAGCACTGCTGCGATGTTGAGCACCGCAGGTCGTTTTACATAATTTTTAAAGCAGCTTTTATACAGCACCTCTGATATTGTCGGTGAGGTTTGGAAAAATCTTCCGCTTTGTTGCAGTACACAAAAAAACAGCACTTCGGCAAAGCTCATTGCCGAAGCGCTGTTTAATGCCGTATCAGTTTGCCACAGCGTGATGAACTGCCGGTGTTTTATCGGTTATCGGCCTAAAAACATAACCGTTGTTATAACCGTAATCAATTACACTTTGCAGTGCAGAGGCTGTTGTGGTTTTGGTGCTTGCATCGTGCATCAGCACGACATTTGTGCGTTTTTTTCTAAGACCGTATACGCTTGCTTTATATATGCGCGATCGCGCTGCGGTAATAGCGACGGCATCTTCGCTGCTCACGTTCCAATCGAAATACGCAATTCCCTTTTTGTTCATCCGTTTTGTAAGCGCTGTCATAACTCCGCTGCAATAATTGGTGCTTACCATATTGCTGCTGCCGCCGGGGAAACGCATAACCTTAACGTCATAGTTAAAATCTTTTTTAATCTTCTTTGAAAGCTTATTATAGTATCTCATAAACTCTGCTTCGGATCTGTATATCTTAGCGTAGTCGTGCGAGTAGCAATGAATACCCAAGGTATGCCCATCGTTTATAATGCGCTTAACAAGCTTTTTGTTTTGCTTTGAATAGTTGATTATAAAGAACGTTGCCTTTACGTTGTTGCGCTTTAATGTGTTCAGAACGCGCGGCGTTACATTGCTGCTCGGTCCGTCGTCAAAAGTAAGACAAATTACATTTTTTTTAGAAGTTTTATATTTAGGCTTTTTAACATTAACGATCTTATAGCTGTTATAATCGCCGTATGTTTTCTTTCCGTCCTTCTTAAAAAATGCCCTTACCCTTACATAGTATTTACCTGCTGTCATACCGCGTGCCGAAGCTGTTGTTTTTCCATACACCCACACACTGTCAGCTTTCTTAAAGCTCTTGCTTTTTGAATACTGCATTTGATAGCCTGTGGCTTTTTTAACAGCTCCCCACTTTGCCGTAAGCTCCATAACCTTTTGGGAACTGAGCTTAAGTCTTTTTGCCTTTTGCGGAATCACCGAAAAGCTTTTCAAAACCGTGCCGCTGTAATTGCCGATACCGTCAATAATAACTTTGGCTTTTCCTATTTCTGTGTTGTTCTGAAGCCTGACAGTGTAGTCCGTTCCTGCTGTCAGCTCTTTTTCGCCGACAGTCACTTTAACCTGCGGCGCTTGAGTCTTGCCGTTATACGTAAAACGAGTTTTTGAAAGCTGCACGTTTTGTGCGGTTATCACTGTTTTCGTAACAGTCTGCTGTCCCTCGGCAAAGGTGGGAAAAGCAGCAACAGATAACAACATCAGAATTGCCGACACAGCGGAAACCGTCTTTTTAAACATTGTAAAACCCTCCTGCAATATTTCGCTTTATTACCAATCATTCCACAGCAAGCTTTTTAAAATACTCAACCTGCTCCTTTGTAAGCTTTACAAAAATGTCGCAGTATTCAGCCTGATAGTTTTCCTCGTTGTAGTTTGTTTTGGTCAATCTCAAAACAGGGTCGTCTGCTTTGATACCGGTAAGCTCTGCATTTTTAATTATATCATACATCTTTTCGCTGTCAACAGCGGTATAATCAACATATTCACCGTTGTTGAACACACCGCCGTAAAGCTGCATTTGCATATTGTCCGTACCGGAACTTAATTTGATATCGGAAAGCATCTTCTCGCGGTTTTTAACGCTGATTTTTTCAACTGCCGAATAATAAGCCGTAACTGCTTTATTATATTTTATATAAACCGGCAGAGTAATAGAATAACTATCAACTCCCACAACAGTGTCCACCTGCAACGAAAACACCCGCGAGCTGCCGTATGTTGCGCCGTATCCTATAAGGGTATTGTAATGCTCTGCAAATCCAACTGTACCGTCGGCGATATCTTCAAGATATGCTTTGTAAATTCTTTTGGCGTCCTTAGCGCTCAGCTGTGCGGTTTCACCTATAAAGCTTACCGAAGTTTCGACAGCGTCGGCGCTCGGAAGCTTAGTGAAAATCTTTTTGTAATCATCGTTCTTTTCAAGTGCTTTAAGAAGCAGATTGTTGTTGCTTTCCGACACCATGATTTTTCTTATATGGTTTGTGCCGGCATATTTTATGATAACGCTCCATTCGGTCCTGTTATCCTGCCAACCGGAATAATCGGTATTGCTGTTTGATGACAAAACCTTACGGTCATACTCAACATTCTCTTTTAAAGAGCTTGATATAACATTTCTGATTTCACGGTCGGTTATTTTAATCTTTGATGTTTGCGCGGCATAATATCCGTTGTCGCCTGTTTGACTTATTGTAACGCTGTCTATATCGGCAGCGCTCGGGGTAAACGACAAGACCGAGTATGTTACGCCGAGCATAAGCAAAAGCGCGCAAAGATCCACTGCCAACGAAATAAAGAATCCGGGCATTGCTTTTACCATCTGTTTTGCACTGCGTGTTGCAATAAGCTCATAGCTGCAATAAACGATAAAGGCAAAAGCTGCGGTCGCAATAACTATCAAGGGATCGGTAACACTTACACCATGCGTTTGCATCACAAACAATTCAACCGAGAGCAATAGTCCCACTATGGCGCCGATCGCAATTCTAATAACCGCTCTCATTTTATCTGAAATGGCTGTTTTTTCAGCAGTCTCGCTCTTGCGGCGCTTAAACAAAGCCCATCCGAGCAAAAGATACACGGTTCCCAAAATTGCGGTATACAGATATGCTGTAAGAGAATTGTCTGTAACTACTTCTCCTCCAAACAACAAGCCGCCCATTGTCAAAACAAAGTTAACGGGGATATTCATGCTTTGCGAAAGCAATCCGAATGAAGCCATAGGGTCGGCAACGGTAAGGCTTGAAGCCGATGTGGAAAGAATCGCACTGATGAAAATGCGCGGAGCGAAAATTATTAAAAGCGCGGTAACAATGTTTGAAAACACTGTGCCCGTTATGCTGACAGCAAGCGCCACAGCCGCCATAATATAAAAAGACGAAACAAGCACTGTTAAAAGATACAACAGTGACGAAAGCACCTTAAAAACAAAATACTTTGTAAAAGCCAGATAAATTACAGCCGGTATAACCGAGCTTACAATCGTTGAAAACAATACCCAAGTAAACACCGCCGCAATATTGCTGAAATAAAGCTCGGTGCGTGTTTTTGGTGTTGAAAAGTAAAAGTCGCTTGCCGCGCGTGAGGTCGTAAAGCGAAATGCCATAATCGTCATAAGAGGGGCAATAACGCAAAACATAAGAATAAGCAGCGGATTTGCGCCTAAAAGGCTTACATATTCCCTTTGTCCTATTTCGTTGTTGTTGATTGAGGTAAGAACTTCTCCGATTGCACTGAGTGCGGAAACAAGAGTTAACAGCACCGTTGTTATAACACCGAAGCTTCTTGTTATTCTCAAACCCTCTTTATATGCGCCCAAATCAAAAATCTTTTTCACCTGATTAACCCTCCGTTTCATTTCTGAAATCATAGCCCAAGGCACTCATTTCATAAGTAAATACTTCCTCAAGCGAAAGCGGAAGAACGTCGAGAATAAGCGGCATAAGCATTTTAAGCTTTGATACGGTTTCTTCTTTATTGCCACGGATTATCATATTGGAAACCGAGCCTTTTTTGGAAAAATGCAGAATGTCGATCCCATCAAATGCGGACTTATCGTAATCTTGAGAAAGTGCGATTTGAATTTTAAAAAGAGAGGTTTTAAGGTCGTTGATATCCCTTTCGAAAACCAAGCCGCCCTTATGCAAAAGCGCAAGCTGATCGCAGGTATCCTCAAGCTCTCTTAATGAGTGCGATGTGATTATGGCGGTCGCTTTTTTCTCTGCCACTTCCGAATAAATTATATCCTTAATAACATTGCGAACAACAGGGTCAAGGCCGTCGAAGGTCTCATCAAAAAAGATGTATTTAGGATGCACGGAAAGTGCAAGCAAAATTGCCGCCTGCCGTTTCATTCCTTTTGAAAAGCCGTTTATGCTTTTCCTTGTGTCAAGCTGAAGCTTATATGACAGCGTGCGGAATTTTTCAAAATCAAAACCTTCATGTAATGTGTTGTAAAGCTGTGCCATTCTTTCCATATTTGCACCGGGCAAAAAGAAAAGTTCATCCGGCACATACATGAATTTTTCTTTTGCCTGCGGATTTTCCAAAACAGGCATACCGTCAATCTCCACACTGCCCTCGTCCGGTTTATATACCCCCGTTATCAGCCGCAGAAATGTCGATTTACCTGCACCGTTAGAGCCTACCATACCGTAAATGCAACCCTCGTTTATGTTGCAGGTAACGCCTCCGAGCGCCGTGAAATCGCCGAAACGTTTAACCAGATTATTAACAGTTATCATTTATTGTCCTCCTCACCGAATACATTGTTTAGTAAATTAAGAACGTCGTGTTTTGTAATGCCCGCAAGCCTTAATTCCTCCAAAAGCCTTTGTAGCTCGTCTATTCTCTTTCTGCCCGAAAGAGATATAAGCTCTTTTGCATTTTCTGCAACAAAGCAACCTTTTCCCGGCACAGAAAAAAGCACTCCGCGCCTGTCAAGCTCTGTATATGCTTTTTGTATTGTGTTTGGATTAACCGAAAGCTTAACGGAAAGCCTGCGAACCGACGGCATCGCATCGCCGCCGTTTAAAACGCCAAGCAAAATGTAACGTTCGGTTTGTGTAACAAGCTGCTCATAAACCGGCTGCTGCGACATTGTGTCTATAATAAACATTTTACGCCTCCTTCTTTCCTGTTCAACTGTACTAACACGAATAGTACGGTTATAATATATCCGACTTTTCTTCATTTGTCAAGTGTTTTTGAGAAATTATTGTATGTATAGCTTTTTCTCAATGTTTTTTAAAATATTGATTGCGTTTGCACAGACCTAAAAACTCATCGCCATCCCACGTCTGCGGCATCACCCGCGCGCAGCGCCAACCGTTTTTTCAAAGTTTTCTGTGTTTATTTTAACTACCGCTTAAAGCATAGGCTGACGAGAAGCAAAAGTATCGAGAAAAAAACGGTTGAAAGAGCCGCCGAACGGCGGCTCTCAGACTGTCGAATAACCCCAAATCTCAAGCGAGGTTTGGGGTTATGAATTTTA
>USAR01000119.1 GCA_900552605.1 uncultured Oscillospiraceae bacterium
TACAAAGAACTTGAAGGCAAAGGAACAGACGTTGATGAGGTCAAAAACGCCGATGAAGCAAGAGCGGTTATTGAAAAAGCGATAGACAGCTATATTGAGCATTACTGCAAATGACAACTCTGATTTTTAAAAGTAAAATTAAAGTAATAAAAACCCCCGAAACGTTTTAAAACCGTCTCGGGGTTTTTTATTACTTCAGTGTCAAAAGACTGTTAATCCTCATCTCCCAATGCGTCGGAATCAGTTAGCGCATCGTTAAAGGAATTGGGATCGGACAGAGGATTCAAGCTAATGTCAATGGCGCAGTAATTTTCAGTGCACACACTTATCACTTCCGCCACCGGCAAACAATATTTCTTTTTCATAATCATTCTCCGGTTCTGCCGCAGCAAAAGCTGCGGCATTTATTTATTTTGTATTTTGCGATTATTACTTAACATAAGCCGACGGTTTCATAAATACGGGGTTGCCGTCGCTATCCCAAGAAATCTGCTGAATAAATGTGTTTCTTCCGGACCAACCGCTTCCGGAAATCAAATTGCCCATATATGTAATGCAATCAATTTCATTTCCGTTTTCATAAATCTTTGTAAATCCGTTGTGACCCGGCCCATAAATCTTCATATCGCCGTCTGTTACCGAATCAAGTACCGGCTCGGGGTTTTTGACCCAATCGGAAGCGTTCATCGGGTTGCCGCCCTCTTTAAGCGACAGCAGACCGATGCAGTAATAATCTGAATTGGAATCATTGGCAGAATAGGTCATAAATACTCTGCCGTTGTGCTGCAGTATTGCAGGTCCTTCAACAAGATTATACTTTCTCTTTTCCCAATCGTAATCAGCTTTGCAAACGGAGACAGGATTTCCGGAAAGAGTAATCATATCGTCTGCAAGTGTATCAACAAGCAGTTCGCCCTCTGTTGTCCAGACAAAGTATTTTTGTCCGTTATACTCAAAGTATGTTCCGTCGATATTAAGCTGCTGGCTCTCAATCATACCGGACATAACACCGAGGTTCTGCCACTCTCCCATTGCGTCGTCTGTAACGCTTTTCAAAACGCACATTCTGTGGTTAACAGAGCCCGCTTCAACAGTAGGTGCCGCAAAAATGTACCAATGACCGTCAACGAAGAATATTTCCGGTGCATACCAATCTTTATAAACATCGGTATAAGCGAACGCAATAATGTTTTCGGCATTTTCCCAATCGTAAGGATCGGCAGACTTTTCAACACGCACTGCTTTTCCTGTTGAATCGTTATACGCGTGGTAATAGTATCCGTCCCTGTAGCTGAACATAGGATCAGCGGTTTTGC
Source organism: uncultured Oscillospiraceae bacterium (assembly GCA_900552605.1). Taxonomy (GTDB): domain Bacteria; phylum Bacillota; class Clostridia; order Oscillospirales; family Acutalibacteraceae; genus UMGS1532. The sequence goes on from USAR01000119.1 coordinate 1,317, forward strand.
TTGTTTGCTTATCGTATTTAACTATCGGGTTAAGCTTTGCTGTCTTGAATGTTTCGCAAACAGCGTTGCTGAAGATTTCCTCGGTGCCGTTTGCTGTTTTAACTGTGGCAAATGCCTGCGCTGCACGGCGAACCGTCTTTTCGGTTGTGATGCCGTAAAGTGTGACCATCATATGGCTGCCGCTCTTTGTAAACGAAAGCTCCTGTACCTTGCAGTTACCTCGGTTCATCTCATTCCAGGCAATATCTCCGCCGAGCTTATCATATGACGTGCCGCTGATGAACCTGATTCCGCGGGATTCAATCAATGTGCCCTCCGGGGTATAGATATACGCAAACACCGTCATTGCATTATTGATCTTCCGGCTGCCGATAATTGAAACGGTAGCTTTCGGTGTAACTTCTTCAGCGGAAGCAGTGAAGTTCATTTCGCCGCAGTTGTGAAGAGTTAATGTGTTGCCGTAAGAAATAAATTTATCATTCAGCTTGAAGCCGGTTGCACTCTCGTCGCTGATAGTCATTCTTTCGTCAAAAGCAATGTCAGCATACTCTGTTGTGCCGTCAACTTTTTTGAGCGACACGCTGTGCTTTTCATCGTTCTTAGTGTAAATCGCACTAAATACAATGTCGGAAGTTATCGGCATATCTGTTGCATTATTCCAAACCTGACAGCCGTTGGAATTTAGCTTGCGGATATATCCGTAAATCTCAGGCACTTTTGCGGAAGCTGCCGCAAAATCAGCCGAGTCAACGGTGTCGCCGCTCTTAACGTACGCCGTGTAAACCACTTTGCCGTTTCTTTCACAGAACGAAACCTTAAGTGCGTCAAACTTATCATAAGAAGCAACGAGATTTCTTGCGGTATCGGAAAGTGAAACTTCAAATTTTGCATCACCGCTTACAAGTGTGCCGTTTTCATACCAGCCCTTGAATTTATAAACGCTGCTTCCGTCGTTAGCATTTAAAGGCGCTTTAACGGTAACGGTAGCAATCGCATAGTTTCCGGCAGCGTCTGCAAAACCGTTTATTTCACTTTTTTCAACATTGATAAATTCATATTGGGAAGAAGCCGTAACATTATCGGTAACAGTGCTGTTGTATGTACCGATAATATCAAAGTGGGTAAGACGAGTGTAGAATGCGCTCGCATTCCAGCCGGAACGAACAGCCTCACCGAGCACCTCAGGCATATTTGAACAGATAACGCGTATTGCGGCATATTTTGCCGAAACAGGCTCATCGAGAATTACTGTACCTGCATTGCTTCGTGAATATACGTCATAAGTTTTGGCGTTTTCGCCGAAAAGCTCTTCTCTTGAATTTGCAAGCGAGAGCTTATAGTGCGACGGTGAAAAACGACGATTGATGTGACCCACAACACCGAAGCCGGTTACAGTACCCTCGGAATTAAGCTTATAATCGATCTGTACATATTGCTTGCTCTCATCATCTATAAGCGAATCGATAACCTTGCCGTTATCTGTAACGAATACAGGCTCGTAAATTGTAAGTGAGTTATCAAGGTAGCAGGTGTTTGTAAGCTCTGACATATTGCCCTTAGTCTCAATAACCTTACCATCCTTTACGGCGGTAACGCCAAGCGGCAAAGCATCGACAATAAGACTTTGATTACGATTTACAAACTGCTCGTATTCGTTTTGAGTTTTCCAAACATCGTCCTGTGTTGTTTCGATAGGATTATAGCTAAAGCCGTTATTAAAGCCGTAAATGTTAAATTCGTCCACACGAATATTCCTTTCGGTTGTAAGAGAGTCGGGCGAAATAACCATAAGCGCAACATAGCGTGCCGAAAGCTCGCCTTTTTGCCAGCTGAGCAGCTGCCTGCGGTGCATATCGGAATTGTCGCAATCGTAAATGAGGCTTTCGCTGTTATAAAGCTTATCGTAATCATCCGAAGCAAAAAGCTTGTAAAAACCAAGTCGCTTTTCAGCGCTTTCGGCAGAAGCAACAATAATATTGCTTATTGCGCTCGACTGCTTTAAATCATACTCAAGTGTTGCGTAAACCTCGCTGCCGTCGTTAAGAGCCACGCCATCCTTTGTGAAGTTGTAAAGCTCTTCATCAACGCCGGTTGCACTGCCTGTTGTAACAGTGTTATCGTTAACCGCTGCAAGACTTCCGGCGGTTTTCGGAAGCTTTTCGAATCCGCTTTCACCCTTTGCGAAATATGAAAGAACAGGTGAAATACCGCTGACAAGCGATTTTGAAGTAATTGTTTTAAACATATCTTTTGCTGCACAGTCGTCGGTAACTACCGCAGCATTTGTATATTTCTCCAACGTAACAGTTATGTTGCCGGTAACCGCAGGAATTGTGATAACACCGACACTGTCGGGATAATAATCGTTACCGCCGCAGCTTACCTTAACTATTCTTGTGCCGCTTGAAGCGGGAATTTTAAATTTAGCGGTTTCGCCGAGCGGCACGACGGTGAGCTTGTTAAGTGTATTACTTGCAAGCAGTATATTACCGCCGATGTCACTAAGTGTTCCCACCACTGTACCGTCGGCATAGCTGATTGTTGCTGCCTGTTTTAAAGAAAAGTTGTCGATATATGACTTAACGTTCTGTCCCATATTGTTGATTTTTATAAGCGGTGAAACTTCGCTTGCAGTAAAACCGACTGTTCTTGTATGCCAATTTCTGTCTTGTGGATCTACTATGTAGTCGGTATAATCACCGCCGCTGTTTTTAAAGTTTTCGTGCTGCAAACCAAACGAGAACAAGATATTGTTAAGCGCTGTATCGTCATCTGCTTTTTGGTAATCGTACTGCAAAATGTACGGCGCGTTTAGTTCAAGCTCTTCATTAAAAAGTTTGTATGCATTGCGGTTTAAAACATACTTGGCATTAGTTAATTTATCACTCTGAGACATTAAAGCAAACCAATTGGTGGATTTAGGAGTTGCCAACGCTTTACCGTGCGCTGCATCGCCTGTTTCTTCAATAACCCAATTGCTGTCGTTAAAGTTTACAACATTTTCAAAATCATTGTGATATGACTTTGCGCCCTGCTCAACAGAAGCAGTTGTGCCATATGCGCGGAACTCGGTAATTCTTACCGCCGCCGAGCTTGTATTTTCGATTTTAAGCCACTTTTGCACCCTGTCATAGCTCGGGAAAAGCACCTTGATTCCGACATAGCGTGCGGTAATGCTGTCATTTGTATAATCGAAAATCTGTCGCTGTGTTGCAAGACCGTTTACATAGTGCTGTATTTTATTTGATTTATAGAAAAGAGTGTCCTTATCATTTGAAGCATACAGCTCATAATCGTATGTTCTCCAAGCAATGTTATCGTGATTGTAAACAGCAAGCTTGTCAATGTTTTTAACCTCGCCTAAATCATATCCGATCTTAACACTGCGTGAGCCGTCGGTATAATAAATCGGGTCGCCGTCTGTAACCGGCTCTGCAAACACGGTTTTATTAGACCAAGCCTCTGCCGTGGTAAGAGTACCGTCTTGCAGCTTTGTGAACTGAGCCGAGTCCATATCATCTGAAAAGACCTCGCCCGTCAAAGCGTTTTCGGTTTCAATTGCCCTTAAATTATCCTCGGTTACATTGTCCTTTGCAACCGCTTCTCCTACATCACCGCAGAGCATAAGCGCACCAGAGCGGAATGAGTTTTCAGCGGTATTTGTGGGATTGGGATATTTAATGCGCATTGCAAAATATGCAATCTCCCCAACACCTTGAAACTCAATAAGATTTATCGTGCGATCGTCAAGCTCATCAGATGTTTTGCCGACCTGATCGGTTCGGTCGTATGTTGCAATTTTGTTTTCTTCAGCAAAAAGGTCATCCTTGTTTCCTGAAGCATAGAGCTCATAATAAGCCGCCTGATGCGCCTTAGTTTTGCGGTTTATCATTGAAAAGGCTTTTGGCGTGACATAGTTTTGCAGCTTGAAAATAATATCTGTGGTATCACCGTTGCCCCAGGAGTCGGTCCAATAGATATTGGGCAAGTTACTGCAGCCATAGTTTACAAACTTATAGAT
>USAR01000120.1 GCA_900552605.1 uncultured Oscillospiraceae bacterium
AGTACATAGGCCAGCAGCAGCCCCCAGCCAAACGGTGCCAACAGCCCAAGAAACGCCCCGGCCCCGCGCAGCACGCCCGGCAGCCAGTCTGCCGCGGCAAACACCGCCGCGACGCCCGCCGCCAGCAGCAGCCAGTCCTTCATCGTGTGGGGTGTGCGGTCAAAACAGTTTTTCATTGGACCCTCGCCCTCTTTTTTACCGCCGACTGCCGCCGACGACTGCACATATACACCGCTGAATTCAATCGTTCTTCCGTTTTTTTCAGACATTCCTTCTTAACCTCCGTTTGGTTAAATTTATATTTCGTTTTGCAGTTTTACTGCTCTGCAAAGGCTCGCAGCTTTTAAAAGTTCTTTTATGAGTTTTTGCAACACCGCTGCCGCTGCAAAACCGCGGGCGGCACAACCGTTTTTGAAACATAGTTTAGAGAAAAAACTAAAACACGGTAAAAACGGTTTTAAAAGCCGTTTATCGGCTTTCGCATCGCCTTTAGGCGATGCGTGCCGCAGCGCGGATTTGCAGCGGTCAGCGGTGTTTCACCGAGCCATACAGACGAATGTATTTGTAAAAAAGCTGCCGCCTGTGTCAGCGCATCACATCTAACCGAACATCTTTACGATATAAAGTATAATGCCGTATATAACGCTTGCAGTTATGCCGAAAACCAGCACAGGTCCCGCAATGGAAAAGAGCTTTGCGCAAAGTCCCATAACAACACCTTCACTTTTAAACTCTATTGCAGGAGATACAACTGCATTTGCAAAGCCGGAAACGGGCACAAGCGTGCCGGCGCCGGCGTGCTTTGCAAGCTTATCGAAAAGCCCAAGCGCAGTGAAAAGAGCCGTTAACGCAATTATCGTTGAAGAAACAAACGCAGACGCTACATCCTTTGAAAGTCCAAAACTGCTGTAAAGTGTAAATAAAAGCTGCCCGAGCGTGCAGATTGCTCCTCCCACACAAAACGCCCAAATACAGTTTTTGCCCTTTGGAGACGGCGGAGACACTTTTTTAACCAGCTCGTCATATTCTTTTTTTGTTGTTTTCATATTTTAATTTCACATACCTTTCGAGCTTAGTCTTTTGTGTTATTTTGCGTAAAGCCGAGCTATATATACAGCGAAATTCAAACTTTTACAAATGATAAATTCACTTTTAAAAATCATTAAAAAACAAAACGCTCTGCTTTGATTTTACATTCACCTTGCAAAGCTTGATTTGCATAATTAAAGATCTCGATTCAGCTTGCTCCATTCCCACCGTGAAACGGCAAATATTGTTGTAATATCATTTTCGCAATAGTTAAACTCATCTGTCTTTTTGCAGCCATATGAGATTGCGGTTTTTTGTGACGGTTTGTTTGTGTCCTTCATATAAGAGTATATTACAAAACAAAAATAAAAAGGCGAAACGCCCAAGCAGCCCGTTCCCGCTTTGGGCGTTTACAATATCTGTTTTTCGCTTCTTTACAGCGGCTTTGAACAGTCGATTAACCGTAAAGTCTCGGGTACTCCGCATCAAGAACAACAGTTACGAATTTAATAGCAAAGATATCGCATATCATTATCGTTTCAGGCTCTAAAACATTAAGCACAATATAGCTTGCTCCCACCTCAAGAAGCTGACCGATATGCTGCTCTAAAGAGTCGCCGATAAAGAAATCAACTCTTACCCATTTGCCGATGAATTTTCTTAAATATGCCGGCCAGAACATTGTGTTTGTGACAGTTTCGGGTATGTTGTTTTGAGGATTGGATAAGTCGTTATTACCGACAGCCTCCATTGCCGACGCTGCGTTTTGTATGTCTGCCATATTTTGCGGCGCGGCAAAATATATTGCGCTTCCGCTGGACATTGCCGCAGTGCCGTTAGGCATAATCGTAGTGCCGTTTGTTGAAGAAGGCAATGCAGTGCTTATCGCATTGTTTAAAACCGACGCCCTGTTTTCATCATTTAAAAAAGGCGTTGAAAACGGCAGTGTGCTTGCAGCTTTTTCAAGGTCGGATTGTGTGTTTTGCGACATTTGGTTCATTACAGGTTGCATAATTCCTGCCGGGTTATATTGATTGTTAGTGCAGTTCATAAAAACTCTCCTTTTACCTTATGTTGAAGAATACTTTTCGGTTGGTCTGTAAAAGCAATGGTTGTTGATTCTTGTGTGAAATCTTCCCGAGCCGTTTCTCGGGAAATAATCCTCGCAAGTGCTTGTGAAGGGGTTAAAATACCACAGGCAATTCCCTACGGCGCCGAGCACACCGCCGCTCAATGCCCAATCCGCAATCTCGTAGTGTATAGGCTCGGGCACCATGTTGTAAATATTTTGCGGATTATATTGGTTGTTAATTTGCGTTCTTGCACAGTCAAACTGATAAGGCTGATAGATAACATTCTGCAAATTTCCGCCGCCCGTTCTTAAATACTCGCCCTCTGACACGTGCACGCGGTTCATAACCACCGTCGCCACAGCACGCATACCGTCGGTTCCCTCGCCGCCTGCCTCGCACTGAATTATGCGCGCAAGCAGCTCACGGTCGTTGAAAGGCATGCCATCACTTCCGTTTCGTTTTAGTTTTCGGTTGGTAGGCTGCTGCTCTTTGGTATTTTAAAAATTACTTATAAATACGCTGTTTTTGCTGCCGCCAACCCTGCGGCACAGTGCCTTATACATATTATGTCATACTTTATATGTTGACATTTCAGTGTTAAAATAATGCTTTAAATACCGACTTTCGAAAATTAAATCCCGATTTTGCTTTTTTTACAGAAACAATAATAACGTTGAGCAATAATAAAATAAAAAAGCAACCTTCCAAAGTGTGATAACTTCAGAAAGTTGCTTTTCGGTTTTATTTATAAAGCTTTGCAATCATCTCGGCGCATTTTTCAACACCAAAACTGCCGCTGTTAAGAGTTACATCATAGTTCTTTGCAACGCCCCACTCTTTGCCTGCGTAATAGTTATATTTTGAAGCACGCGCACGATCTTTTTTCTTAAGCATTTTTGCGGCTTCCTTTTCATCGATTCCGTAATATTTTATGCATCGTTCAATTCTTCCGTCAATATCGCAGGTAATGAACACGTTAAGCACATCGTCACGGTCGCGCAAAATGTAATCGGCACATCTTCCTATAATTATGCAAGGCCCTTTTTCCGCAATCTCCTTAATAAGGTTGTTTTGCAGCAAAAACAGCTTGTCGCCGGGACTCATTGCGCTGTAAGGGCTGTTAAGCAGCACGCCTTCGGTTGAAAGGTTATACAAAAAGCTGCTTGTGCGGCTGTCCTCGTTTTCCTTAATATACTCTGCCGAATAGTTGCTTTTTTCGGCAAGCATATCGATAAGCTCTTTATCGTAAAACGGTATGCCGAGCTTTTCGGAAAGAAGACGACCGACATATCTGCCGCCGCTGCCGTATTCACGACTGATTGTAACAATTTTATACATAATTCAACGCCCCTTTTCAGCGAATTTCCGATTGCGTTTTCAAAAAGCCTTCAACCTTTTCAGCAAGCACTGAAAGCTCTATAACCTCTCTGCCGTTCTTCTCTTCAAGCTCCTTTGCGGTGCAGCTGTTTGCTGCGGCATAGCTGTTTAAAGCATCGGTATACTCTTTTTCTGTAGGCATAAGCTTTTCTTTTTTTGCAATCGCAACAATTGCAATGTCGTTTTTAAGCTGCGACTGCGCCGTTTTATTCACGGTTTGGGAGAAGCTGTCTGTTGTAGCTCCGTTTGCCGTAAGGTATTTTTCAAGGCTGTCGTAGCCCTGCGAGATTGCATAATTGGTATACATAGTATTAAGACGATTCTTGTAATACTCAAGTGCACTGCCGGGCAATTCCGTATACGTTGAGCCTTCAACAACCGCATTAAGAAGTGCTGTGCCGAAAACGCTGTTCTTTGCGGAAAGAGTATCGCTGTCGGAATATTTTTCTGTGTAGATTGAATTGACCTTTACACGAAAAACAACAGCCTGACCGGCAAGCTCCTTTGTTCCGTAGCTTTCCGGAAAGGTTAAATTAAGATTTTTTGTCTCGCCTGCTTTAACGCCTATAAGTCCTTCCTCAAAGCCGTTTATAAAACTGTGCGAGCCGATCTTAAGGTCGTAGCCTGTCGCGCTGCCGCCGGAAAATTCTTTGCCGTCCTTATAGCCGGTGTAATCAATATTAGCAACGTCTCCGTTCTTGATTCCGCGGTTTTTAATCTCGGTTTTTTGTGGAGTATAGCTTTGCAGCGCCTGGTTCAGGTACTCGGTATTTGAGGTATTATTCCAATCAAGGTCGATGTTTTGATAGCTGCAAAGCTCGACATATTTTGAAAGGCTATCAATATCAAGCTTCGCCGTCTGCGATGCTGCGTCGGATGTTTTGCCGGCAGTTCCGCCCGATGCGGTTTTATCTTTAGAGCCACATCCCGTTGCACAAACCGCAATTAACACTGCCGCTAAAATACAAGCTGATTTTTTCATTAAAAAACTCCGTTCTTTTTATTGTTATATTCTGTATCTGCCGCAAAGCAGCAGATCATTTTTGAGACCCAATCTTTTTTCTTCAAAGCCTATGCTGCCTATTATAAACAGATAAAACATACCTGTTTGTATCCAAAAAAAGGTGATATCGGTAAAGCAATGCGCAAAAACCGCACAGCTAACCGCTATTATAACAGCGGCAGGCTCGCTGTTTGTATCGTGCAGATAAACTCTTACAACAAGCCTTAAAACAAAGCAAATCAATAAAAGAAGAATCATAGTTCCGAATATTCCGAAATTAAGCAGACTGTCAAGCGCAAGGTTGTGACCGTGCACGGTTTCATAGCTGCCCTCATAAAGTCCGTGAATCTCGGCGTATGACATAAAGCCCTTGCCGAAAAACGGATGACCTGAAAGCTCACGCAATGCAACGCCCCAGATGCGCACACGGTATCCCGTGGCATCGCCCGATTCTGATAACCTCGGCAAAAGCTCTGGTATTCCTGTTATCAGCAAAATACCCACAGAGCCGACTATTACCATAAGTGAAAAAAGGCGATAGTGCTTTGAAAAAAGCAGATATACAGCAACGCCGACAACCACCTCTATAACCGCAAAGAGACTTGCGGAAAGATATATGCCGAGCAGTGCGAAAAAGGCGGAAACAAAATAAAACGGCGCTTTGCCTTTGCGTTTTATAACCTGCCGTGCACAAAGTATTATCGCCGCAGCAAGCAGCGCGCCAAAATAGTTTGCATTTGCAAAATAGGAAGCGCAGCGGTAAACCTTGCCGTTATCGGAGGTTGCGGTAAGCGCTTCGCAAACAGCGTAAAGTGTTGCGGGAATAACCATTGCACAAAC
>USAR01000121.1 GCA_900552605.1 uncultured Oscillospiraceae bacterium
GAAATATTAATATTTTATAAAAAAGCAAACCGTGATTGCTGTGAGAGGATTATATTATGTCACTGCACATCAATCGCGGTTTTCGGATTATTGTATATCGCAACGGATATGCGATGTTATTTTGTAAGTAAATATGCATCAGCAAGGTCACCCCAAGCATCGATCCTTCCGATGTAATCGCAGCGGTATGCGTTTTTATATTCATTTGGCAGCGGTTTTCCAATGCCTGCAAGGAAAATAACGTTGCTGTACTTCGACGAGTCAAACTCTCCTGCAGGGTGAAGATTCGGATATGGAGATGCAGCCCAATAACCGCCGTTAAATACAGGAATATCGGAATTGTAATAGCATAGTACAACGCTGATGCGCGGCACTTCATTAACAACAACACATTCGGCATTGGGATGTTTAGTAAAAAGGGTCTTGTCCAATGCGTTTTCGGTAACGGTGGATTCAGCTTTATACATTGATGAATATCCGATAATGCCGATACAAACAGAGATGATGAGTGCATATGTTTTAATGACATTTAACTTACTTTTTTGTACAGCTACTGCCAAAAAGGCTGCCAGGAGCGGAATCGCCGGTGCTATATACCGAATAACAAAAATCGGACGGACGGCAACCGATGCCAACACGCCTAAGGCAATTGTTCCAAACGGTACTGCAAGCATACACAAACAAATCACCTTGGCTGAGCGCTCTTTACACTTGATGCATCCTATAAAAGCCAATAAATAAGCAAGTATAACCAACACTGTAACGGTTAAAGAGCCGTTTACTCCGAAAACAGATTGGAAATAACCGATTACTGTTTGAAATGTGATTTTTGAAATCCAATAATCATCATTGACTTTATATACCAACTGATCTATGAAGCATTTTAACCACGGTATGTACAAAGCAACGGTGAGCAGTGACGCAAGACACCAACGCAGTAGCTTTTTGCGTTTTTATTGCGAGAAAAACAAACAGAATTCCGTATACTAAACCGGTTGACACAAGCGAAAAGTAATGTGTATAAGCGGAACAAACTCCCGTTATGGCAAACAATACCCAATTGCTTTTTTTATCTTCTCGGTAACAGCGATATGCATAAACGGCATTTCCGAACACAAATGCCGCCGCCAGAGAATACATACGAACCTCAACAACATAGCGCATTGAAAACGGGAAAAGAAAGAAGAAAATCATAAATAAAAGAGCGATTTTCTTGCCGAAGATCTTTTTGAACTGTATTCCGCCAAACGAAAGAATGAAAAGGTATGGCAGAATGGAGACGAGCTTTGCAAAGAGCAGGCTGTAATTGAAGGGTTTTGTAAGAAATTTAAGAACAAAATAGTATAACGGAGGATGAACGTCGGCTGCCGTTATTTTCCATATTTTGGCGTAGCTGTGTTTAACAATGCCGAATGAATACGCTTCATCCGACCAAACATATCGACTTCCGAGCAATGCGCAATAAAGCACGGTACAAAGTGATAAAATAATGGCATAACATACATAAAATTTTCTGTCGCTTATATCATTGTCACTTTTCGAAAAACAAGAAACAGTATTATTTATTACGGAAATAATATTTATGATTCCAAATAGCGAACAAAGAGATAACAAGCATCCTATAATAACGAGAAACGTTTTTGTTGACAAGTGTACCGTTTCGGCGATTGATGCCGCCTTGCTTGACATCATCCAACGATTAACGAATAAAATGCCCATAGCAATTGCTGTTACAATTGCATACGGAAGGAGTTTCTTTTCGGAATTATCATTATAACGTGATATGTAATTCAGCTTATTAAGTTGCTTTTGCCGGAGTTTGTATTAAATGTCAGGCAAACAACAGTTGTAGGTATACTGCCGCTTTACTGTGTGAGGTTAGTATAACATAATGCGAGTAATTTGTAAAGTGTTCTAACCGATAAGATGAGTTTTCCGTATTCGTTTTTAATGCAAAGTACCGCTTGTCAGTCCGGGCTGACGAGCGGTACTTTGGCGGGGATATTACTTTTTATTTGCAGAAAAGACGTTGCTTATTAAAGTATGTCACCTTTCAAAACTTATTTATTTATTCCGTAAACTCCGTTAACAGGGTCTAAAAACAGACCGATGTGCGGCGGCGCAAATGTAAAGACTAAAAACAGTATAGCAATTGCGCCGAATGCCGCAAGCGACAGTTCGTCAAAGCTTTTTCGCGTATGCCTTCGTGTTTCAATCCAAACTTCGCTTAAAAACGCACCAATAACAAAATCGATTATATTTAGAAAGCCGATATTTCTGCCGATGATGCCCTGATACGTGTAAAAGAAAACTACAATGAATGCCATTCCGAGCAGCATACCTTGAAGCCTTGATGAAAAGAAACCGTTTTCCGTAATCCCTTTTTTTCTCTTCATTATTACAAATTCAATTACAAACAGCGTTATCTCTGCCCAAAAGAAAAGCTTCAGGTGCTCAAATGTACTTTCGTTAACGCCCGAAAACCAAGCGACCAAAACGCTTCCGCCAGTGAGGTCATAAAGAAAGTGCAGCAAAGTGCCGACGGCGGTAACGTATATGGCACTTGCGGCTATTTTTAGCTTATTCACATAATCACTCCGGATGTTTAAATAGTAATGACAGCCTCTATAAAGAGTTTATGTCGATAGCCGTGTTTTTATTATCGATTATACATTTTTAACAGCGGTATATTCTTAAAAAGGCGTTGTTTATATCGCAATCACAGCTTTATAAGCAAGTGTATATAAAGTTCAATATTTATCTTGCCATAAGGCATTATATATGTTAAAATAATATGGTATATTCTAAAGAAACCAAAGTAAAGAGCGCAATTTTTTTAAAAATGTGTTGCTTTGCTGAAATGCAATGGAAGAAAAAAGGGAGGATGTTTTCCTTGGAAGAAAACAACACTTTACATAATAAATCAACCGGCGGCACATTGCCGCTTATTCCGCTGCGCGGTCTTGTAATGTTTCCGGAAATGATGCTTCATTTCGACGCAGGACGTGAAAAATCAATTGCGGCGCTTAATTACGCAATGAATCACAACAAGGAAATTTTGCTTGTGTGCCAACGTGATATCCGTGACGAGGATCCCGATTTCAGTCGGATTTACGATTTTGGATGTACTGCAAAAATCCGCCAGCTTTTTAAGGTTAACGATTCGGAAGTCAGAGTGCTGGTTGAGGGACTTAAACGGGTTTATATAAACGATGTAACCGAGGCAAAAAGCTTCAATATCGGCACTTATTTTGCCGCGGAAGAAAAATCTTGCGAAAAGGACGAGCTTTATCTTGAAGCCTCTCTGCGTCACGCAAAGGCTTTATTTGAAGAGTATGCCGCACGTTCGGTGCGCATACCCACAAATGTTGTACTGAGTATTTCCGCAGCGGATAAAATTGATTATTTTTCTGATTACGTTGCGGCCAATCTGCCGTTTCAGATCGAGGACAAGCAATTGGTTTTAGAGGAGCTTGACCCCGTTAAGAGAATAGAACTTGTTTGCGAAATATTTGAGCGCGAAATACAGATACTTTCAATTGACGCACGCATTGCCGAAAAGGTTAAGGTGCAAATGGATGATAATCAGCGCGACTACTATTTGCGCGAACAGCTTAAAGCGCTTAACGACGAGCTTTACGGCGAATCGGACCCGAGAGAAGAAGCAAATGAACTGCGTGAAAAAATAAACAAGCTTAGCGCTTCGAATGAGGTTAAGCAAAAGCTTTTAAAAGAGGCTGAAAAGCTTGAGTATATGCCGTTCGGCTCGCAGGAGGCAAGCGTTATTCGCAACTATTTGGACGTTTGCACAGAGCTTCCTTGGGGCAAATATTCAGTTGATAATATGTCGTTAAAAGAATCAAAAGAAATTTTAGAGCGCGAGCATTACGGTCTTGAAAAGGTTAAGCAAAGGATTATCGAATCTCTTGCGGTAACCCATCTTACGGGAACTGTAAGCGGCAGCATACTTTGCCTTGTAGGTCCTCCCGGAGTCGGCAAAACTTCAATTGCACGCTCGGTAGCAAACTGTATGGATCGCAGATTTGCCCGTATTTCCTTGGGCGGCGTGCACGATGAAGCAGAGATCAGAGGGCACAGAAGAACATACGTCGGCGCAATGCCCGGCCGTATCATGACCGCCATGACGCAGGCAGGCAGCTGCAATCCGGTGCTGCTGCTGGACGAGATCGACAAATTGGGTTCCGACTACCGCGGCGATCCCAGTGCTGCTCTGCTGGAAGTGCTGGACGCGGAGCAGAACCACGACTACCGTGACCATTATCTGGAAATCCCCTTTGATCTGTCCGACGTGCTGTTTATCACCACGGCGAATACGCTGGACACCGTGCCCCGGCCGCTGCTGGACCGCATGGAGATCATTGAGCTTGGCTCTTATACGGATGAAGAAAAGTTCATGATCGCAAAGAATCACCTGATCCCCAAGCAGCTGAAAAAGCACGGCCTGAAAAAGGCACAGCTCCGCATCACGGACGACGCCATCCGGGAGACGATTTCCTGCTACACCCGGGAATCCGGCGTGCGAAATCTGGAGCGCTGCTTCGGCGAAATTTGCCGGAAGGCGGATATGGAGATTCTTTCTCAGGAAACGCCGAAGAAGATCACCGTCACCGGCAGCAATCTGGAAAACTATCTGGGCGTCCGCAAATTCCTGCCCGACCGCCTGCCCTGCACCGATCAGGTGGGGCTGGTCACGGGGCTTGCCTGGACAAGCGTCGGCGGCGAAACGCTGGAGGTGGAGGTCAACGTCATGGACGGTTCCGGCAAGCTGGAGCTGACCGGAAATCTTGGCGACGTGATGAAGGAATCCGCCCACGCGGCGCTGAGCTATATCCGCGCCAACGCCCAGAAGCTGGGCGTCGCACCGGACTTTTACAAGACGAAGGATATTCACGTCCATTTCCCGGAGGGCGCAGTCCCCAAAGATGGCCCCTCGGCGGGCGTTACCGTCTGCACGGCCATTGTCTCCGCCCTGACGGGGGTCAGCGTGCGGCGGGATATCGCCATGACCGGTGAAATTTCTCTTCGGGGACGGGTCATGCGCATCGGCGGTCTGCGGGAGAAGACCATGGCGGCGCTGCGCCACGGCGTGCGCACCGTCATCATTCCCAAGGACAACGAGCGGGATTTGGAGGAAATTGACCAGACCGTCCGGCGTCAGCTGAATTTTATCAGCGCCCAGACCATGGACACCGTACTTTCCGCCGCGCTGAACCGGCCTGCGGAGGCCAGCCCCACCATTCTGACGGAGCTTCCCGGGGACGTGCGTACCAGAGTGAGAAAGCCCGG
>USAR01000122.1 GCA_900552605.1 uncultured Oscillospiraceae bacterium
CTGCGGCGGCTTTGGGAATAATCCAAACGAGGTGAAAAAATTGGATTATTTACAGGTTCTCGGACTTTCAGCCGCATCACTGTTAGTTTTGTTTTTGCTTACAAAGCTTGTCGGCAACAAGCAGATAAGTCAGATGAGTATGTTTGATTACGTTGTGGGCATTACAATAGGCTCGGTTGCAGCCGAAATGGCAACGGGAATTGATAAAAACGGTTGGATAGCGGTTATTGCAATGGCGGTATACGCGCTTTTTGCCGCGGCTATTTCGCTTACTTCAAATCACTCGCTGAAGTTGAGAAGAATTTTCGCAGGTCGCACAATTGTGCTTATGTCGGACGGTGTGCTGTATCGCGAAAATCTTAACAAGGCGAGACTTGACCTTAATGAGTTTTTGTCGCAGTGCAGACTGAGCGGATATTTTGATATAAACGAGATAGACACTGCTTTTTTTGAGCCTAACGGAAGAGTGAGCGTATTGCCGCGCACCGAAACGCAGCCTGCCGTGGCAAAGGACGCAGGAGTTAAGACAAACGCCGCAGAAGTGCCGAAAAACGTTATAATTGACGGCGTGCTGCTGCCACAAAATCTTGAGCAGTGTCAAAAGGACGAAAAGTGGCTGCTGTCGCAGCTTAAATCAAAGGGTTATGACGGGTTTAAAGACGTTTTTCTTGCAACGCTTAAAAAGGACGGCACGCTTTCTGTATTTTCCGGCAAGGGAACAAAGCCTTGCGGCGATCCGTTTTTATAGGTTTTTGTTTTTAAAGGACAAAAAGGGCAAAAATTTCTTTCATTAAATTTTGCGTTTGGGGTTGAAATAAGGCTGCCTATAAAGTATAATAAATTTTGTTGAAAAAACTCGAAATTAAAAGGTCGAAGCGAGATCGGCTTAAAGTGAGGAATCTAATTTATTATGAAAAGACTTTTGGCAGTATTTCTTGCGGCACTTATGGTTGCCGCTTGCAGCGGTTGCAAAGGAAAGGACAACGCCTCTTCTTCATCAGCACCTGTTTCCTTGGCTGTTTCAAGTGCAGAGCCGCCAAAAACAACACTTGTTAATCCGCTTACAGGTGTTGAGGATATGAAAAAGGATGCCGAGCTTTTGAAACCGGTTGCAATTATGATAAACAATATTGAAACTGCTTGGGGTGTGCAAGCATCGCTTTCAAAGGCTGATATTGTATACGAGACCTATGTTGAGGGCGGCATTACACGTTTGATGGCTGTTTTCAAGGATCTGCGCACGGTTGGCAGCAATAAGATAGGCTCGCTGCGCTCAGGCAGATATTCGTATGTTGATTTGGCGGTAGGTCAGGGTGCACAGTATGTGCACGCAGGACTTGACGAAAAGTATTGCGGACCGCATATTGCAGAAGTCGGCACAACCACCGTTGACCTTAACACAACTGCGGATCGCACAAACATTAAGGGCGGCAACAGTTGTGCAACAAGAATTTCAAACGGTCTTGCCTATGAGCATACACTCTATACCACAGGAAACGAGCTTAACAAAATGCTTAAGGATTCGGTTGGTCTTAAGCTTAAAAAAGCGCAAGACAATTGGATGAATTTTGTTGCTGAAGATAAGAAATACACCCCGGCAGACGGCACCTGCAATGAGCTTTCCGTTCCGTTCTCGGGCAGCTATTCCGCCGAGTTCAAGTTCGACAGCAAAACCGGTGTTTACAACAAGTATCGTTATGGTGAAAAGCAAAAGGATTATAACGACGGCAAGGCGGTAGCATTTGGCAATGTTTTGGTGCTTTATTCAAACGTTTATACCTTTGCTGACGGCAAGCACGTTCAAACCGACCTGTCCTCTGGAAGCGGTTATTACGTTTCAAACGGCGGATATCGCAAGATAAATTGGAAAAAAGGCAGTGCCGCATCCGCGCTTAAAATCACCGATGACAATGGCAATGATATTGAATATAATCCCGGAAACACCTACGTCTGCTTTACCAACAACTCAAATAAAAGCAGCACAGTAATTAAATAGTTTTCATAAAAGATAAGGAGCTGTCAGTTAAGACAGCTCCTTTTTTGCGCCTTAGGTACATATATGTGAATTGCACAACAAGGATTTTTTTACAATTGCGGAGTTTAATTATAACTTGCCTAGGCGATGCGCACCGTTCTGACAGCACCTTGGCGGACATGGCAGTTTATTTTGTAAAATGCAACAAAACGGATATTAAAAATGATAAAACAGCTTTTTGTTTGCACGTCGCCGAGAAATTTTATAAACATCCTCATCTGCGCGCGGGCAACGCCGCAGACGGGCTGTTTTGCAGTGGCAGTCGGCGATGTATCAACAGCCGAATCGGCATCTGTAAAAAAACAAACCTAACACTCTTCCTGCAGGTTATTCGGCTTTTTCCGCAAGCTTTACACTAAACCAAAATACCACACCGTCGCCGAGGTTGTAAACGCCGCACTCACTGCCGTGCCGCTCTGTTATTGCGCGCACAATGGAAAGGCCCAAGCCGAATCTGTCCTTATCGCGCTTATGTGATTGTTCGCCGCGCCAAAAGCTTTCCCAAACGTGCTGCATATCTTCTTTTTTTATAGCGTTACCGGTATTGAATACCGATATTTTTACCGTATCGTTGTCAATTTCCGACCAAATTTTCAGCGTGCCGCCGTCTTTAATGTGGCTTGCGGCATTACTTAAATAGTTACTTATAACCTGTGCTATTCTTGCACTGTCGGCAAACACAAAAAGTCTTTCCGGCAGCTTGCATTCAACTGTCGCGTTTTTGCTTTGGAAAGCCGATGACATTCTGTTTAAAAACTCACGCACCTGCTCCGCAATATCATATCTTTCCGGGTTAATGCTTATCTGACCCGATTCAAGTCGGGAAAGGTCGAGCAGACTGATTACCAATTCGTTCATTCTTGAAGTTTCGTCAATTATAACATCGGCGTACTGCTCGGTTTCCTCGCGCGAATCAAGACCTAGTTTTAACCCCTCGGCATAGCCGCCGATAATTGAAAGAGGCGTTTTAAGCTCGTGTGAAACGTTGGCGACAAAACCCTTGCGCATTTTATCAAGCTTTCGCTCTGCCTCTATTTCTCCCATAAGCTTTCGGTTTTTGCTTTCAAGATCCTTAAGGGTGATATCAAGCGTTCCGGAAAGCTCGTTAATAGCAGCGGCAAGCTTTGCAATTTCATCCTCTCCCTTAACATTAAGCTTTCTTGAAAAATCAAGCCGAGCCATATCGGTTGCAATTTCCGTCATATTGCCGATAGGCTTTGCTATTCTTTTAGACAAAACAAATACCCAAAGTATTGTAAACGCAAGACAGCCGAGAGCAACGATTATAATAAACTCGTTTGCAACCTCCGCACTGCTTTTAAGCAAGGACTGCTGTATGCCGAGCACCAAGGTTTCACCGCCGGAAAGCTGAGTGCTGTAACGCAAAAACGCTTTATTGTTTCGTTTTTCCCGGAAAAACCCCTTGCTTGTTACATTGTTGTCCGGCAGAGCGTTTGCTTCGTATTCGCCCTTGTAATCAGCAACGGGCGCGTCGTAGGTTGTAAAAAGTGAATTGCCGAAACTGTCAAATATTCTCAGTGAATAATTGGTGTTGCTTAATATTGAGGAAAGATCCCTGCCGGCATTTGAAGAATAAAGGTCAACATCATCGATTTTTTTCGCAACCGCTGCCATATGCTTTTTTTCCTTTGCGGTGTAATAGCTCGGAAGCAAGGCCGTGTTTGCGATTCCAAGCAGCGCGACAAACACTAAAAACACAACGGATATTTCTGCAAACAGTCGTATCCACATTTTCTTTTTCATTGCGTTCAGCCCTCTAATTTATAGCCTGTTCCGTAAACTGTTTTAAGATGCTTTTCACCGTAGTCGCCCAGCTTTGTTCTGAGTCGTGCCATGTGGGAATCCACGGTTCTTGAGTTTCCGTAAAAATCAAATCCCCAAATTGCGTCCAAAAGCTGGTCACGCGTAAACACCCTGCCTTTATTTTCGGTTAGATATACTAAAATCTCATATTCCTTAAGTGTAAGATCAAGCGGAACGCCGTCAAGATATGCAACATATGCGTCTTTGTCTATCTTAATCCCCTTGTCGTCCTTGTGCTTTGCGTCACGTCCTTCGGAAAGCTTTATCAATGCCTCGGCTCTTTTAACAAGAACAGCAGGGGAGAAGGGCTTTGTAACATATTCGTCGGCACCTGCTTCAAAGCCTGTAAGCTGATCAAACTCCTCTGAACGAGCGGTTAAAAGTATTATCGGCACGCGTGAGGTCTTGCGAATCTCACGGCATACCTGCCAGCCGTCAACCTCGGGCATCATAATGTCAACAATCATAAGCGCTGTGTCGGGATTGCTTTTGAAAAGCTCTATTGCTTTATCGCCGCTTTCTGCGTTCAGCGTTTGATAACCTGCCTTTGTAAAAAAATCGCATACAAGCCGTCTTATAAGCTTTTCATCGTCCGCCACAATTATTTTTTTCATCTATCAACACCTCTTGCGCCTTTTTTCATAAATATTTTATTATAACGATTTTACACCTGTTTGCAGCTTTTGTAAAGAAAATGTGAATGTTACGCTTGTTTTTGTTGCAATTTTGCGTGAAATGAGTTATCATTGTAAAAAGGGTGGTAACGAAATGTTTTACAAATTAAAGAGCGTCGGTATTTTTGGAATGAACACATATATGATAGATATCGAGGCCGACGCAAACCTGCGCACGGAAATGCCCTCTTTCAGCATTGTCGGGCTTCCCGATACCGCAGTTAAGGAATCGCGTGACCGAGTGCGCGCGGCAATGAAGAATTGCAAGTTTCAATTTCCACCGAGCAGAATAATAATAAACCTCGCTCCTGCGGACATTAAAAAGGAAGGCTCTGTTTACGACCTGCCTATTATGCTTGCAATCCTAAAGGCGCTCGGCACACTTAAAACCGACCTTAACGGCAGTGCATTTATCGGTGAGCTTTCTCTCGACGGCACACTGCGACCCATCAAGGGTATGCTGCCGATGGCGATATGCGCAAGGGAAAACGGCATTAAAAGCCTTTATATTCCCGCTGCAAACGCTGCGGAATGCAGCGTTGTTGACGGAATTGATATCTATCCCGTCGAGCATGCGCTTCAGCTTATTTCTCACCTTATCGGACAAGCTCCGATAGCAAGGCTGAAACCTGTTGATTTTGAAAAGGTAGATTATGGCTACGAGCCCGATTTTTCCGAGGTTAAGGGGCAGCATAAGGCAAAAAAAGCAATGGAAATTGCAGCGGCAGGCGGTCACAATGTTTTGCTTATAG
>USAR01000123.1 GCA_900552605.1 uncultured Oscillospiraceae bacterium
GCAAAACCGATGACGGAAATTACAAATCCGATTTTGAGATATGGAGTTTCATATTTCAGCTCTATTTTGTGTGTGCCGCTTTCAAGCTCGATACCGCTATACATAATATTCGTGCGCAGAAGCTTTGCTTCCTTGCCGTCAACATACGCCTTCCAGCCGCTTGAATACGGCAATGAAAGACACAGCAGCTTATTATCATTTACGGTAATATCGCCTGTAATATTATTTGTCTTAAAGCTTACATTTTCAAGACACTCTTTTTTCAGTGCATTAATGCTGTTGTCCAATTCGTTCAAAGGCTGCTCGATAACCGAAATATCATCAAAGGAATAACAGCCGATTTCGCCGAATTTTAACGTTATTACGTTCCGAGCATTTTTACTGTAGTAAAGGTTAAGCATATAATTATTTCTACCGACAGTATGCATATCCTTATTGGAAAAATAAGTTAGGAAATTACTGGTTTTACCACAAGAAGCGGTGATATTACACCTTGTCGACGGATTAAATTTCAGTTTTGCGTTTAAAATATTAAGCTTTTCGGAGAAGCCTTTTGCATTATTATAGTCATCGCTGAATTTTTTCTTATAATAACGCTCATTCTCAAAATTAACACCGTTGATTTGCACATAAAGCTCTTTATTAGCTGTGCCGTTAAAATAAAGCTTCATTGTAGCATTAGCCTTTGAAACAGTTATTTTATTGCCGTTTTTGGTAACACCGCTTCCGCATTCCACAGTGTAAGGCAATGTAGCGTCGCTAAATGACAGTGTTTTTGTTGAAAGCTTTGTTTTTTCACCGTCATCTATAATCGCAGTTTGCAACATTGCTTGCTGTCGTTTAGCAAAAGACAGCTTGTAGAACTCCGCAAAACTCATAGTGCTATCAAAGGTATAACCGAACGGCAATATATTTTGAGCACTGTAAAGTCGATATGTTTTGCCGTCACTTTTCGATTTTGTTTTAGAAACATAGCTATAATTATACGGAACAGTTGCAATATTATGTTCCGAAGTATCTGTTATAAAATATTGAGCGCAAGCGGCCGGCAACAGCATTGCCCGCGAATCAAGACCATGCAGCTTATAGTTAAGATTATTTCCGGCTGAAGTAAGCTGTAAATACTCTTGAATATTGGGGTTGATAAGACTCCAATAAAGCTTTGTTGAGCTTACTCCCAATGTAAGCGGATAATTTAATTGCTCATTTTGATAACGTGAATTCTCAACACGCCAAAAACCGCCGTTTTCACTTTTTGAGGTTTTTTTAACGGCAAGCGTGCGCCGCTTGTTTAGCGTCTTGGCAGGTGTTCTTCTGTCGTGAAATTCCGTGATGTAAGTTTTCGTTTCTTTTGAATACATATATTTTGCCTGCGTTGCAACGCATAAAACAGCTAAAGTAAATGCACACACTCTGAAAACAGATTGCCTTTTAAAGGTGTGCTTTTTCAGGCGGATCTCAGGTATATCGGGGCAGATACACATAAATGTGACGCCGATTAAAAGCAAAACACATCCTGAAATAACGGCTTCCTTACCGTTGACCTTAAGTGACGCACAAACTAAAGTGTATAATACTCCGGCGAGAGAAATTAACACCCTTTGCTTTTTCGAAAGGCCTTCTTGCAAAATCGGAAGACCCTTTACAAACATAAAAGATATCAAAAACGCCCAGGCAAAAACCCAACGATTACACACGTAACCAAAGCCGTTGAAAACGTGACCGAAAAACGGAAAAGCCAAGAACAGCAAAAATACAGCTGTCATTTTAAGCGTCCAATTGCGTTTTTCGCCGTTTAAAAGGTAAGCTACAGCGCCTATATACGCAAACGGCGCCATTCCTGTATATGTCCAATTTGATGAATCGACACCTACAAAAGCGGTAAAAAACCTTTTATATTGAGTATATCGATACAAAATTCCGAATTCATAAATGCCGCTAACCCGATTATTACCTAAAAATGCCATACAGTTAGGCAAAAACAGTACAGCAGCCATCATAATGCCTATTGCTGAAAAAACCGCTATTTTGAGAAGATTAACGGTAATCGGCTTCCATTCCTTAATCCTGTAAATTGAAAGCAAGCGCACAAGTGCATATATCACCATTAAAATAGCAAGCATATAGAAAAAATAAAAATTAGAAACAGCCGCAACAAAAACCGCAAGAATCAACATCAACGGATTTTCATTTCTCATCACTTTTTCTATTCCCAAAAACAAAAGAGGTAAATATATCATCGGGTTTGCGAAATAAGGGTGTCTGACAGCGGCAAACAATGCAAAAACGCTGAAGACATATACCACACTTCCGCAAAGCGATGCCCACCGCGAGCATTTCATCTTTTTAGCATAGGCGCAAAAGGTTATGCCCGCAGCAAACATTCTTAAAACAATAGAAAAAGCATATCCCCATTCCGCAAAACGTGTGGGGGTTATAACAGAAATCAAAGCGAAAGGATCGCCGAAAACATAATAAGAGAGCGTTGTAAAAATATCGCCGCCGTAACCTATGCTGTTTTCCCACATCGGCAGCACAAATTTATGCTCGGTTACGAGAGTGCGAAAAAATTCTCTTACATATGTTCCGAGATAAATAAATGAATTATAGTGCTGATAAAGTCCGTCATTCTTCCATACAAAGGATTTACCGTTTAAATAAAACTGCCAAAAGCAGAGAGCGGCACAAACCAAAAACAGCAAAGTATATAAAAAATAAAAATTCCTTTTTTTCGACAATGATAATGACATCATCTTTTTAACCTCTTAAGCAATTTAAAGGCGGGCAAACGGCACTATGCCGTCCGGTCCGCCTATATAATACCATACTTTTTCACAAAAATCAACTATTATTAGCTGATTTATCACATTATCTTACTTTTTTTTACATTCTTTTACTTAACGTTTGTAAAGCTGTCGTTTTTAAGAATAACGTCGTGTGCACCGCCCTCAACAATACTTGTTGCGGAAACAAGCGTTATTTTCGCTTTCTTTTGAAGCTCCGGAATGGAAAGAGCACCGCAGTTGCACATTGTGGAGCGCACCTTGCTAAGCGACAAGCGAACGTTATCGGAAAGCTTGCCGGCATAAGGAACATATGAATCAACGCCCTCTTCAAACGATAGTTTCTTAGCGCCGCCCATATCGTAACGCTGCCAATTGCGTGCACGGCTTGAACCCTCGCCCCAATACTCTTTATAATAATTACCGTTAACGCTGAGCTTATTTGTTGGGCTTTCATCAAACCTTGCAAAGTATCTGCCGAGCATTATGAAATCTGCACCCATTGCAAGAGCCAATGTCATATGATAATCCTGCACAATGCCTCCGTCGGCGCAAACGGGAATATAAATGCCTGTTTTTTCGAAATACTCGTCACGAGCCGCACAGACATCAATAAGAGCGGTTGCCTGACCTCTGCCTATTCCCTTTTGCTCACGGGTAATGCAGATAGAGCCGCCGCCGATACCAACCTTTATAAAGTCAGCTCCGCACTCAGCTAAGAACATAAACCCCTCGCGGTCTACAACATTACCGGCGCCGACCTTAACACTGTCGCCGTATGTTTTACGAATATATTCGATTGTGAGCTTCTGCCACTCACTGAAGCCTTCCGACGAATCGATACAAAGTACATCTGCGCCGGCTTCTACAAGTGCCGGAACCCGCTCGGTGTAATCTCTGGTGTTAATACCTGCACCCACAATATACCTTTTGTTGTTATCGAGCAGCTCCAATCTATTTTGCTTGTGCGAATCATAGTCTTTTCTGAAAACGATATAACAAAGCTTATCTTCATTATTAACAATAGGCAATGCGTTAAGCTTATTATCCCAAATGATATTATTTGCTTCTTTTAAAGAAATACCCTCTCGTGCGAAAATAAGCTTATCGAACGGTGTCATAAAATCACTTACAACGGTATCCGGTGTCATTCTGGAAACGCGGTAATCGCGGCTTGTTACAAGACCGAGCAGCCTGCCTGTTGCGGTGCCGTCTTCTGTGACAGGCATTGTGGAATATCCGTTTTCTTCCTTTAATGCCAAAACATCCGCCAACGTATCTGTTGGTTTAAGGTTAGAGGCACTTACAACGAAGCCTGCCTTGTACGATTTAACCGCGCGTACCATTTCAGCTTCACTTTCAACAGATTGCGAGCCGTAAATAAACGAAATACCGCCCTCTTTTGCAAGAGCAACTGCCATATTATTATCTGAAACCGACTGCATTATTGCCGAAACCAACGGTATGTTCATAGTAAGCGGCGGTTCTTCGCCTTTCTTAAATTTTACAACCGGTGTTTTAAGGCTTACATTATCAGGTATACACTCGCTTGAAGAGTAACCCGGAACGAGCAAGTACTCGTTAAATGTGTGCGACGGTTCACTGAAAAAATATGCCATAATTTTCTGCTCCTTGCTTTATTTTTACTAATTATATATAAACCCGATAGAAAAGTCAAGAAAAATCGGAGCTTCCGTAAAATCTTTACGAAAGCACCGATTTTTGACTCTTAATCTAACAATATTTCAACAATTTGTCTGCCGGTTGCGTTACAGCTTAAAAACGGCTCTGTTTCATTTCCGTTAAGTTTAAAGCTTTTTATATTGCTGCCGTTGCCGCTGATCTTAATATTTACTGTTGTCTCACGGTATTTAAGTCCTTTAAGCTCTGCCGAGCGAGCAAGAGTAGTGCCGACAGGATTAAACTCGATACCCTTTTCGGTAAAATCCATTCCCACAATATCCATTAAGCAGTTTCTTAAATAAGCGGTTGCGCTCCAGGTTTGGAAGGATTCCGAATGCCAATCCTTAATGCCGCGATCGAGCCATTCCTGCTTTCCGCCGTACATCTCGCCCGTTTCCGGATGATAAAGCTCGGCGAACTGCATATATCTCAAGGCATTATCTGTTTCATTTGCAAATTCACGGTCAAATGCCGCTGTGTTCCGGTGTTTTGAAACAGCCGAAGCCCAAAAGCCTTCAATGTGCGGCCACACAGTGCCGCTATGCCTGCCGAAGCTTTTGCGGTCGGGTGTGAAATACCTTGCAAACGTCGGGTAAACGCACGGAATACCGTAACGTGTTATGTGTTGATTCTTGATAACCTTTTTTGCTTGCTCGCTGTCGGCAATACCGAAAAGCAGCGCAAACGAAACGCCCATTCCCTCTTGGCTGTCGCATCCGCCGAAATCGTCAACTATATAAATATAGTTACCTTTCTCTTCAGACCAAAAGTGCTCGT
>USAR01000124.1 GCA_900552605.1 uncultured Oscillospiraceae bacterium
ATTTTCAGCCTCCTGCTCCACACCCCTGCCAACTTCATCCGGGTCGCTGCCCAATATATCCGAAAGCAAAAGCTCGTTGCCGTCCCAATCAACATTCAGCGGCTCATCAATTGATATCTCACTTCTTAGAACCGAGGTCTTACGTAAATACATAAGTATTTCGTTCTCAATGCATCTTGAAGCGTATGTTGCGAGCTTTATGTTTTTCTCAGGGCGAAAGGTATTCACGGCTTTGATAAGTCCGATTGTGCCGATTGAAATCAGATCCTCAACCCCGGCTCCTGCTGCGTCGAACTTCTTTGCTATGTATACAACCAGTCTTAAGTTGTGCACAATAAGCTTTTCGCGCACCTCATCGCCGTTTTCGTTAAGCTGTTCCAACAGCTCGCTTTCCTCTTTTTGAGAAAACGGCGGCGGCAGCGTTTCGGGACCGTGAATATAATGACAACCGCGCGGTTTTTTACCCAAAAGTCCCCTTATAAAGTTAATTACTTTTTTAAAAAGCTTCATTTTAGAATTGCTCCTCTCTTTCAAAACGCGTCTGTGCCGATTACCGCACCGTATTCTTTTTCAAGCGGTGTTTTGCTCACGGCAAGATAAACGTCGATAGGGGTGCTCACGCCGCCTGCTTCATATGTAACTGAATCGGGCTGAAATCCGCTTATAACTCCGCTGCCGGAAACCGTGGAATACGGAATTACCCTGTGCGGCTTTCCGTTACCGCAGAAAATGTCCTCATAGCGCTTGTCGAGCAGCATAACCGGCTTTTGTGAAAACGGCTCTTTTAAAAGATTTCCGCTGTCTACAAGCGCCGTTATTTGCTCGCACACCCCGCCGTCTTTAACCGTCACCCGGCAGACAACAGCCGAGTTTCTTTTGAAAAATCTTAAAGCAACGGTAATTATTGCGTATACCGCTGCCGATACGCCAATTAAAATCGGTGCCGAAAGCTTATAGTACATAATGCCGTTTTTAAAGAACATTCCGTTTGGTTTCAATGTTGACCACAGTAAAAAAACTGTTCCGGAAAACAGAAGTGATGATAAATAAAAGCATATTGTCCTTTTCAAAAAGCATTGTTTTGAAAAAAAGCCAAACGCAATTACAACCGTTGCAGCCGCCGTAACAAGACGGAAAACACATATAAGGAAAGCTCCTGCCGACGGCAGCAATATAATAAATGAACAAGCCGCTCCGAATGCGGCAGCCGCAAGCTGCCTTGCAAATTTGCAGGGCGATTTGGAGATTTTTGCCGTAAGTTGAAGCAAAAAGTAATCGATTATAAAATTAACGCAAAAAAGTACATCTGCATATATCGTCAAGTTAATCGCCTCGTTTTGAGGATTGCTTTCGTTGCTTTTATTGTAGCACTTGTGCGGCACGAAACCTGCCGAAAAAAGCGACGCGTAAAATAAATATTCCTGTCTGCAAAAAAAGCCATATGGCACAACTGCGATGCACAAAAACTGCGTTTGTAATCTGATACTTTATTTTAAATCGGCGAAAAGATTCAAGCCGCACTTGTGATTGTGAAAAAAACGAGGGTGCTGCCGATAAACTCGGCAGCGCAGTCGCCTTTAAGGCAACTGCACGGTGCGAGGGCAGAGAGATTGGCGGGCGGAACCGTTTTAAAAGCAGTGTTTGGTTGCCTAAAAAATGAGCTTTTCGAAAACT
Organism: uncultured Oscillospiraceae bacterium; assembly: GCA_900552605.1. GTDB lineage: Bacteria > Bacillota > Clostridia > Oscillospirales > Acutalibacteraceae > UMGS1532. The sequence continues at coordinate 1,675 of USAR01000124.1, forward strand.
GTTTTTATCAGAAAACAGTTTATTTTTTTACATTGCAACATTTTCTCAGTCGTGCTATACTGTTACGTGTAAGAATAATACATTTTTTAGGAAAGCGGTGCTTGCTCTTTGACCGTTTCAGGTTATTTAAAAAACAAAAACAATATTAAAACGGCATTTAAATTCGCAGCGCCGTGCATCGGCGAAAGACTGCTGCTTCTTGTATCCGGCATTGTTAATATTGCAATTGCAGGTCATTTGGGCAGCGCTGACATACTTTCGGCGGTTTCTGTTTCAACCACGCTGCTTCTTGTTATTCAAAACGGCCTTATGGGACTCAGTCTCGGCGTAACAGTGGTTTCGGCACACTGCTGCGGGCACGGTGATAAAAGCAAGGTTTCTTCATACGTTTTTCATTCTCTTGTGATGTGTCTCGGCGTTTCGGTATTTATGATGCTTCTGCTTACAGCGTTCAGACAGCAGTTTGTAACGTTGCTTTTCGGAAGTCTCGGCAAGAGCGCTGTTGAATATGCCGTGCTGTTTTTGGGAATAACAATGTTCACTGTGCCGCTTAATGCCGTGGATATAACAATATCTTCCGCCATGCGCGGCTGCGGTGTTATGACACTGCCGCTGCTTTTAACCTTCGGTGCCAGCGTGCTTGGAGCAGTCGCAGGTTACATATTTGCTTTTACTTTAAAAATGGGCATCATAGGTGCTGCCATCGGCTATTTTTTAAACCGTGCTTTCGGTGCGGCAACAAGATTGATTGCGGCAATCATAACAAACAAACCATACAAGCTTAAAATTTGCGCTCTTCACAAGCCGCACTTTGGCAGACTGCTTAAGGTAGGTCTGCCAAGCTGTGTTGAGCAATCGCTGCTTACAATAGGCTTTTTGGCAACACAGTCGATTACGTCGACACTCGGAGCAGTTGTTTTAAGCGGATTTTCGGCAGCAGACAACGCAATGAACCTTGACTATTGCATTAACTTAGGCTTTGAGAGCGGCGCAATAACACAAATCAGCGAAGAGCTTGGCAGCGGAAACAGACAAAGGGCAAAACAGGTTGCATTCGGTAATATGGTTATATCACTTTTTGCGGCATTTGCGTTTTTGGCAGTGCTCGGTATTTTTGCACCATTCTTTGTAAGTCTTATGGCGTCGCAGCCGGATGTTATAATAACAGGTGCAAGAATTTTAAGAATGGAGCTTGTTTGCGGCGCTATTGTTGCCGTTATGCAATATATCACCTCCATACTGAAGTCACATGAAAAGGTTGGGTATATCCTTTTTGCAAGCACCACCGGCGTATGGGCGGTGCGTGTTCCGATTGCATATTTGCTTGTAATTACATTACCACTCGGCGAGGTCGGTTTTATTGCCGCAATGGCAGCCGATTTCCTTTACCGTACTGTTATTTATCTTTTGGTAATACGCAAAATCAAGTGGTAAGCTGTTAGAAAAAAGTTGATTAAATCAAATGAACAAAAAAGCGCCGATATTACACTGTTTTAGGCGGGTTCGGATGTGTGTGCTATTGTTAGGCGAACAATAATAATCCGAATCAGTTTTTCCGCATTGCTGTGTTAAAATCCTCGTTAATCCGAAAGGATTAACTGCGTTTTATGCCTTGCACTGCAAAAAATCCGTTACAGGAAAAAATCTGCGACCTAAAACGAGTGGATTTTTGTGCGGATTTTAATGCGGAGGATGCAATAAGGCTTCCGCCTTATAAAGACGACAAGTGAAAATACGCCGAAAATGCACCGTTTTAGGCTGGTTCGGATTTATTATTGTTCGCCTAAAATAAAGAGGCTGTTGTAATTGAGTTTCAACTCAACTGCAACAGCCTTTTTGTTAGCTGGTATATGCTTATTTTTTTCTTTTGTCCGTCTCAGTGAAAATTTTGTGCTTTCCTCCCCCGACTTTCAGCGTCGCCGCGCCCGGCGCAACCGTTTTTTTCGGCACAGCCTTTGCTGAATTTTCAAGTGTTTTTTAAAAACGGTTTTAAAAGCCGATTTATCGGCTTTTCCATCGTCCTAAAGGACGATGGGCGCCGGGCGCGGCTCCCTTGAAAGCGGTGGAAGAAAAGCGGAATTTACAGTAACATTACAAAAATATTCAACTTTTTAATCTGTGTTTTACTGAGTTTTAGATGACGTCTTTGAAACGGTAGCCGCTGATGATGTGCCCTGAGATGTCGCAGCGGTGCTCTGTGCTTTTGAAGAAGCCGCCGATTGCGCTTTAGAGCTTGCTGCGGTAGCCTTTGAAGAAGCTGCCGATGAATTCTTAGAGGAGTTCTTTTTCGAAGAAGTCGCAGCAGACGAAGTTGCTGCGGTTGATATCGTGTTAGAACTGTCGTCCTTGCTGCCGTCCTTCTTTTTGGGGTCATTGGTTTTGCCTGAGTGCGTGCAAGTGTCGGGTATATTATCCGCGCGGTACCAGCCCTTGGCCGAAGAACAGCCTGAATTTGCTATAAGTCCTGTTGACGTACAATATTTAAGCTCTTGCGCATACTCACTGTCAACAAACTCTTTGTCGGGCAAGCCCTCGTGCGCACGGTTCATTGCCTCTTTCCATATTCTAAGCGCTGCAGCCGAAACAGCCGTTCCGTCGCTGAAATAGCCGCTCATACCGTTTGGTGAATCCTTTTTAGGATTATCAAAGCCGTACCAGCAAGCCGCAACATAGTAAGGAGTACCGCCCACAAACCAAAGATCCTGTGAATCAGATGTTGTACCTGTTTTTGCGTATACGTCAAAATTGCCGACGTTGGCGCCCTTGCCTGTGCCCTTCTTTACAACCTGCTGCAAGAGATGGTTCATAACGGTTGCCGTATCCTCGCTGATTGCCATTATCGGCTTGCGTTTTGAGGTATCGTCAACAACGTCGCCGAATTGGTCGTAAATAACGCTGTACGTTGTCGGTTTATAATAATTACCAAGATTACCGAAAACAGCGTATGCCGCCGCCATTTCCTCACTTGTCGCACCGTATGCGCAACCGCCGAGGCAAAGCGATGAAAAGTTTTTATCGGCTTCTGTAAGGTGTTTTAATCCAAGCTTGGTTGTAAGAAAATCATAGCTTATTTCAAGACCGTTGTTAGGCTTTGAATAGTTATCGGAACCGTTACCGATTATATTGCGTAAAATATAAACGGGCGTTGTGTTAACAGAGTGGTAAATAGCATATTCAACAGGCACTCTGCCTCTGTACGAAAAGTCCCAGTTGTTTGGCCAGCCGCCCTTAATGCTCGGGTCTGCCCAAGACATTTGAGAATCCGAAACAAGCGAGGAATAGGTTATCTCGTTATATTCCATTGCGAGCGCATAAACGCCGATGGGTTTCATTGAAGAACCGATCTGACGCGGCGATGAGGTTGCACGGTTGAGCTGACGAACGCCGTCCTCAATCTTTCTCTTTCCTCTGCCGCCTATAATTCCGACAACGTGCCCTTCATAATCCATAACAGTCATACTCGACTGCGGTTTTGTTTTTCCGTTTTTAGAGCTGACGGGAGCCGAAAAGTAAGAGCTTGTTGTGTAAACCTTTTCAAGCGAC
>USAR01000125.1 GCA_900552605.1 uncultured Oscillospiraceae bacterium
GTCGTTACCGATCGCAAATTCAAGCACCGCAATATCCTCAAGCCTTGCAGGGAAACAATACCCCGTCGCAATATTTTCGGCATATTTTAAATCACTCTTAAATTCTTTTTTGAGCTTTGCAGAAACGTAAGCCTTGTAATACCAAATAAGCGGATATTCCGAATGCGCCGACTCAATAAGCTCCAGAGCGTCCTCGTAAAAACCGGCGCTAATATAGTTACATAAAAGGTCGATAACATTCTCGGGTTTATAGAAAAATTCGGCAGTTCTTTGCGCCGCTGCGTTTTCATAGTGCGAAAGCTCATTTAAAGCAAACATATCAAGCATGTCGTCGGACACTGCGTTTTTAAGCAGCTCTTTAGCTGCAACGTCATTGCCGAGTTTTCTTAAGATAACAGCTTTAAGCACCAAAGCACGGGCATTGTGTGCGTTGCCCTCAAGTGACGAGTCAATATGCTCTAAAGCGGCACAATAGTCGTGGTTAAGACAATCGATATTTGCTATTTCTTGCATTGCCGCACTGCGATAGCCATAGCTCCAAGCCGCCATTTGCAGCATCTCGTAAGCTTCATCGTTTTTACCGAGATATTTAAGCGCAACACCTTTTAAATAAAATGCCTCGGTGTCGCTTGGATGCTGATTCCTTAAAGTTAATCTGCTTATTGCATTATCGGCATAACGTATACACCGCGCAAAACTGCCGTTTTTAAGCGATAGACGCGCAAGTCCCGTGTTGCAGCGAATGTCGTATTTATCGCGGCGCACACCTTCTTTGTAATAATCGGCGGCATTGTAGTTGTGCTGCTTATATTGCTCAAGGTGAAGTGCGTTTATATAAAGCTCCTCGGAATTTTTAATTTCGCTCGGGCGTTTAACGGGCATTCTTACATCAATCGGCTTTTTGCCTTGTTTTTTATACGGCTTATAGCTTACAAGCACATTTCCCGATTCATCGATAAGCGAAAAACGCAGCTCGTAAAAATCGCAGCCGTCGAGCCCTACTGTGTTTTTATACGCTCTTTCGGGCGACATATCTACCTTTTCTTTAAAAAGCTGCTTGCCGTTCGCAGAAACTTCAACAGTACAGTTTTTAAAAACGCCCGTTGCAACAAAACCGAAGTCAGCTTTTTCGCCGTGTTTGGTGACGTTTACAGCTGCGTTTATTGTTGCGTTTTTAACACCGCCTATGCCCTTTACCGGATACCAATACTGCTCAAATCTGCGGCTTTCAAACGGCGCGATCCAGGTGAAATCAGGCTGATTGTCCGTATAGACACCTGTCATAAGTTCTATATAAGGTCCGTTTCTATCGGTTAAATTAGAGCACCACATATCACCGAAATCGCCTTTGCCCCAAGTCCAAAGCTTTTTGCCGGGGGAAATGTGATGATCGGCAACGGTTACAATTCCTCTGTCAAGCTTTTCGTCGTAGCCTGCAATGAAATCCATATCGGACTGTCCTTGAGAAACAAGAAACGACGACGGCACAAGCACGGAAGCATATTTTGAAATATCCGTTCCGTCACCGTAATTAAAGGGGCGGGCAGTTTTATAAAGTCCTTTCGCAACAGGCCACTCAAGCACTGCTCGTCGGTCGTGATCATTTACCCACTCTACATCGGGCGGAAAAACGGTGCGGTAATTGTCGTTAACGGAAACGGCAAGGTTTGCCCACCACATAAATATCTGCGGCAACGACGTTCTGTTGTATATTTGCACCTTGGCTTTAATATAGCTTCTGCCTTTATCAAGCGTTATACCTGCCATTCCCTTCATTCGGTTAAAAGGCTCAATCTCACCTGTCCAGACGGTTTTGCCGCCGTCTTCGTTTTCTTCTGCTGCAGCTTCAAGCGGCATATATGTTGTGGGACGGTGGTGCTGTGGAAAATTAAACTCAATGCCGCCTGAAATCCAAGGACCGGCCAGTCCTACCAGCGCCGGCTTAACAACCTCATTACGATAAATGAAATCATAACCGTTGGTTTTGTCGAGTCCGCTTAATATTTTACCGCCGATTTGCGGCAGTACCTCTGTCTTTACGTATTCATTCTCAAGCACAAATACATCATAATCAACCGCTGTTTTATCGTCGCTTATTCCGTCGGAATACGGCAGCGGATAAAGTCTGCCCGACGCTCCCTGATATGGCTTGTTTTCAAAAAACATCGGCAGCTCGTGCGCCTTTTTCGGAATATATGTATCAATTGTTTTTTTTAGCTTTTTAACTGTTACTTCTTTCATTTCGCTCACCTCATATCAATATTAACTTCCGAAATAAAATAAAAAAAGCCTGAATACAGCGTAAAGCAAAACACTGTATTCAAACTTTTTGTTGTGAACCGTAACCGGAGAATATAATTCTGCAATTTTCTTTTAAATCAGTTCCTTAACAGCGCCCTCGGAAATATATTCGGAAACCAGCCTTAAAAACTCTTTTTTACCGCTGCACCCGCAATCGTCATACATTTTTTTGCACCTGTATTTAACACCGGATTCCGATAAAAAGCACTTTTCGGCAATATCAATAGGCTGCAAGCCTTTAAGCATTTCATCAACAATCACAAGGTCTGTATTGTCGCAACGGTTTATAAGATTCTCTATTCTTGTCATTTGCTGTATTTCAATATCGCCGTAAAACTCGAAATTATCCGACTTTTCTGCTGCTTTACTGTTTTCGGTTTTAAAGTTATTTGCTTTATCTGAAACCCGAGGCTTGACATTGGCAGCATTTTCATTGTCTTTGCCGTTAAACTTATCTGTTGTTTCTCCCTCTTTAAATACGGATTTAATTCCGACAGTTACAACCGACGCGGCGCTGCTCTTTTTCAATAATGTCATAATTCCGAAAATTGCCTCGCCGAAGCCAAGATAGTCGCAATATATTGCGCTGATTTTAGGAGAGAAAACACTGATAAGCCTTGTTGTTGCAAAGCTTATTATCTTAGGCAGCTCCTCACCTTTGCTTTTTAAGTGCTTAACAAACGACACTGCGGCATAATCGTTAAGGCAGATCACACCGTCCGGTTTTTCTTCGGCATTTTCAAACGTCTCAAAGCAATCTGCAAGAGAGCCGTTATTGTAAAACGCCTGTCCCGAATTTCGGCAAACGTCGGCAACCTTGCCGAAATAAGCTTCGCTAACGGCGACATCGTGCGCAGAAAATGGGTTAACGGCATAAAGTGCAATATTTTTACAGCCGATATCGCAAAGCTTTTTAATTGCAAATGAAACACAGGCATCGATATTACGTGAAACGCTGCTGAAGTTACCCGTTGAAAGCAAGCCGCTGCCTGCAACAATAACGCTGTATCCTCGCTTATTCCCGATATCTGCCGCCCGTTTTTGCCATTCCGGCGTTGAGCAAACTATTACTAAGAACTCGCCTTCGGTCACGGATTTAGGCAGCTCACCGATATCGTTAAGATAAATTGCGCTGATCCGTCTTCTGCAAATTTCTGAATTTATGCCGTTGACTGTTTCGCGACACCAGCTGCTTATGTTAAATGCCGGCTCTATTGCGATATAAAGCACAAAAATCACACCTTTTTAAATCTGTTATAATTATACTATGTTTTGGTGCTTTTGCAAGCTATAAATTTTGCGTTTTTGTCTGTGATAGTTTTATATCCTTTTCTAAAATGTTTTATGTAAATACCGCAAAAAGAAAAAATCCCCCAAGCCGCGATTTTTCAATCGATGCTTGAGGGACATTAAATTACTGTGTGTTTTTGCACTGCATACCGCTGTGATCTATTGTGTAATTATCTTTTAAAATAAGATCCTCTATCAGCACAAATTCATAGCCGTCGTCTATAAGAGTTTTAAGGACCGTAGGCAATGCGGCAGGCGTGTATTTTGCGTCGTTATGACAAAGTATTATAGACCCCGGTTTAACCTTGGTTGTTATGTTTTTAATAATGCTGTCGGCGGTTGCGTTTTCCTTCCAATCAAGGGAATCAACCGACCACTGTATCGGATACATTCCGGCATTTGCAACTGCCTCTACAACCGCGTTATTATAATCTCCGTAAGGCGGTCTTAAAAGCTTTGGCACACGGTTTGTAACAGCGGCAATCTTCTCGTTGCAAACCTGAATTTCCTTTTCCATATCGGCTGCCGACAAATTTGTCATATGCGGGTGTGTGTTAGAGTGATTTTCGACCCTGTGTCCGGCTTCGGAAAGCTTTTTCACCTCGTCCGGATATTTGTCTACCCATGCTCCCACAACAAAAAATGTAGCCTTTACATTGTAGTTCCCCAAAATCTCAATAAGCGTATCGGTATCATCTGCCCCCCAAGCAGCGTCAAAGCTTATGGCAATCTGCTTTTTTTCGGTTTCAACGCAGTAAATAGGAAGCTTACGTTCCGACTGTGCAAACACGCTGACCGTGCCGATTACAGCCACTGCCACTGCGAGCACCGACGACAGAAAAACCGTTACCTGCCGTCTTGTTAAAATCAAACATTGCATAATTCCCCACCCTTTCTTGATTTTACCGAGCTTTATAAAAGTTATCAGCCTCGGAAAAATAACCTCTGTGTTTTATTCTATTAAAAAGGGATTGTACAATATGCAACCGAAAACACAATTATTAAATTTCAGTTGCAACAACCAATATATGATTCTGCAATTCATCGGATGATCGAGTAAAGCCGACTGCTATATGCTTTACAAATTCAAATATTTATATTGTTATTTACACTGTAACATTACTAAGTACAACGCCCACCGCACAAAGCAGATAAACAAAAAACGATTCAATAAACCTTTTTAATTATTGTTTGTGCTTTTAACTCGCAATAAATTATATGTGCTGTAAATGCAAAAAACAGTGCACGGCAAGCAGTCCGTACACTGTAAAAAAGAGACTGCACGCATAAAGCCAAAAGCTGTACATAAGTCTAATTATAAAGCCAAGCGAACCATCGCCACCGCATTAAAAAAGAACAGTGGCAGCCAAGAAGCCCAACAAAGATATGCCGGGTGTTTTTTACGGTGTGTTAACATATTGCGCAAAGCACCGATTACTCCCTCAAGCATTGTTATTGTAAGAAAAAAGCAGCAATAGTCAACCGAAAAGGCAACATCAGTAATATTAATAAAGAAAAAACTTTAAAATATAAAAATTAGGGGTTGCAATTTATAATAAGATAGTGTATACTATATTAGTACCGCACCGAAGCGGCACTGAATATCGCGGGGT
>USAR01000126.1 GCA_900552605.1 uncultured Oscillospiraceae bacterium
CAATACACCGGCGGCATTATGGGATATTGCGAAAAGTGCGATTATTCCTCGGTAGCGTCATACGGTTCGCTGTTTACAAACGGCATTGCGGCTACAATGGATAGCTATTGCGGAGGTATTGTCGGTCTTTCGCAAAGCGGCGGCGTTTTCAAGAACACACATTTTGCGGGCGGAATTATAAGTGAAAAGCACGCAAATGTTTATATGGGCGGCTTCGCAGGCACTGTAAAGGGTGAGGTAAGCAGATTCTTGTGCACCGGCACTGTTATGCCGTCGGAAATTATATCGCATATTTTCATCGGCGGCGTTGCAGGTGATGACGCATCTGCAAAGGTCGGCAGCGCTTATTATGCAGATTATTCAATTAAAGAAGAACTTACAGGCAGATTCGGCACGGCGCTGACTGCCGAAAAGCTTAATGAAAAACAATCGTTTTCAGGCTTTGATTTTACAAATACATGGAGAATGGGCAAGGTATCGCCGGAGCTTTCCTCTCTTCCAAAGGCGCCGGCAAACGACCCTATTGCCGTGCTTACGGGAATTGAAATTACCAAAAAGCCAAAGAAGCTTAAATATACTCAAGGCGATCAGGCGCTCGATTTAACAGGACTTGAGGTTTCGGCTGTTTACAGCGGAAAGAAGGTTAAGCTTTCTCAAAGCGATTACAGTGTCGGCGGATATAACTATGTTTTGGTTGGCAAGCAAACTATAACAGTAAGCTATAAAGGCTTTATGGCAAGCTTTCAAATTGAGGTTGCAAAGCTTGATAAAGCAATCATTCCGTCTGTCGTTATTTCAGATCACTCATATCAAAAGGGCAATTCGAACGGAAAACCGGGCAGCAAGAAAGAGAGCGACGGAACAAAATCGGTTGACTCAAGCTCCGTAAGCACATCAAGCGTCACTGCTCCTTCCGGAAGCATTACAGCAGGAAAGGGCGGAAATACTGTCATTGATACTTTAGATGGCGATACCGAAAGCGACTCCTCCAAGGTTGTATCCTCTGATGTCGACAGCAGAGGCAAGAAAAAGGCGCTGCCCGCTGTTATAATCGGCGCCGTTGTTGTTTTGGCACTTGCGGCAGCGGTTATTATAGCTTTTGTAATTACACGTTTGAACAGCGGTAAGAATAAAAGCGCAACAAGCGAGAACGGCACGGCTGACAGCCATATAGCCGATTGTGAAAATGCAGGCGACGCGACTGTTAACGACAGTGCGTCAGACGACGACAATGCCGATGATGTTGTCTCAGACGACGGCGCGGATACCGATAAATGACATTTTGTGTTTTTAAAATTGTATATTCCTGTTGAAAAACAGATAAAACAGTGGTATAATCATTTGGTAACTGTGCACGGGCGAGCGCCGTGATTAGGCTGACGAAAGGATATAGCATTTGCTTATGAGAAAAATATATAATAACTTTTTAAAGTATAGATTTTTGTTGATGGAGCTTATTAAAAAGGGCATTAAGCTGCGCTATCGCAGGTCGTACCTCGGAATTGTGTGGACTCTTTTGGAGCCGCTTTTAATGATGATCGTGCTGACTTTCGTTTTCGGCTCGCTGCTCGGCAGAAGCGGCACCGGTATTTCTTACCCTGTTTATATTCTCTGCGGACGGTTGATGTTTTCGTTCTTTTCATCATCAACACGTTCAACTTTGCGTTCGATCAGAGCAAATGCAGGTATGATAAAAAAGGTTTATGTGCCGAAATACCTTTATCCGCTTTCGGAAGTGCTATATAACTATATTATATTTTTAATTTCACTAATAGTTCTTGTCGCGGTCTCATGCGTTTTGGGAGTTTATCCGAAGTTCAGCTGGCTGTTGGCGATAGTTCCGCTTTTGCAGCTGCTTGTGTTCTCGTTCGGCGTCGGTATGTTGCTTGCAACGATAGGCGTGTTTTTCCGTGATATGGAATACCTTTGGTCGGTTGCCATAACGCTTATTATGTATATGAGCGCTATATTCTATTTCCCCGATCAGCTTTTCGGCAGCACTACAGATTGGAAGTACAAGCTTATTGAATACAATCCGCTTTATTGCATAATCGCGAATTTCAGAAACTGCGTGTTCGGAATGAAGTTTAACGTTAATATGTTCCTTTTTTCAAGTGTGGTTTCGGTTGTCTGTGTTATATTGGGCGTTTACGTTTTCGTTAAAAAGCAAAACAAATTTATTCTTGAAATATAGCCTATGTCGGATTATATTCTCGCCGACAAAAGTAAAGGGGAAAAACGAATGGCAAAAACAATTCTCGAGGTTAAGAACGTCAGTATGAAGTTTAACCTCAGCAAAGAAAAGGTTGATACACTTAAGGATTATATTATAAAGCTTTTAAAACGACAGATTCATTACGATGAGTTTTGGGCGCTGCGCAACGTTTCATTTAAGCTTGAAAAGGGCGACCGCCTTGGTATATTGGGACTTAACGGTGCGGGGAAAAGTACACTTTTAAAGGTTATTGCAGGTGTTTACGACCCAACCGGCGGCTCTGTTAAAAGATACGGCAAAATCGCGCCGCTTCTTGAGCTCGGTGCCGGCTTCGACCCGCAGTATACCGGGCAGGAAAATATTTTCCTTTACGGCTCGGTTTTAGGCTTTTCGCGCTCGTTTTTGGAAGAAAAGTATGACGAAATAGTCGAGTTTTCTGAGCTGCAAAAATTTATTGACGTGCCTCTTAAAAACTATTCATCGGGTATGAAATCGCGTTTAGGCTTTGCAATTGCAACAATCGTGAGTCCCGAGATACTTATCCTCGATGAGGTTCTCTCGGTTGGCGACGCAAAGTTCAGAATTAAAAGCGAAAAGAAAATTATGAGTATGTTCGAAAAGGGCGCAACTGTGCTGTTTGTTTCGCACTCCGTGGCTCAGGTAGAGCGTCTTTGCAACAAGGCTATTATTCTCGATCACGGTCGTGTTATCGCAAGCGGAAACGTTGAGGAGGTTGCAAAGCAATACCGTGAAATAACGGGAGAAACAAACTGATTTTTAATGTTGCCGTTTTGGCAGTGCCGAAAGGAAAGTTAAATTTATGAAAATCGAAAGTTTTATAGAGGGCATTAAAAAGCTTAATATTGATATGTTCACCGGTGTGCCGGACTCACAGCTTAAAGCACTTTGCGACTATTTAATGAAGACCTACGGTGTTTGTGATAAGCACATTGTTGCCGCAAACGAGGGCGCTGCGACAGCTCTTGCGGCAGGACACTATCTTGCCACGGGAAAGCCTGCGCTTGTTTATATGCAAAACAGCGGAATCGGTAATGCAGTAAACCCAATTTGCTCGCTGCTTAACGACAAGGTTTATGCAATTCCCGCACTTTTTGTTGTGGGTTGGAGAGGTGAGCCCGGTGTACATGACGAGCCACAGCACGTTTTTCAGGGTGAGATAACTCTGAAGCTTTTGGAATGTCTTGATATTAAATACTGCGTTTTAACTTCCGACACAACGGAAGGCGATCTGCAAGCAGCAATAAACCAAGCTGCAGCCGAGTTTAAGGCAGGGAAATGTTTTGCTTTTGTTGTTAAAAAGGGCGCGCTTAAAAACGACAACAAAATGGTTTATGAAAATGACTGTAAAATGACACGTGAAGAGGTTGTAAACACAATAATTGAAAATTCACGTGAGGACGATATTTTCGTTTCCACCACAGGCAAGCTTTCGCGCGAGCTTTTTGAGGGCAGAGAAAGGCTGAACGAGGGTCACAAACACGACTTTTTAACGGTTGGCTCAATGGGTCACAGCTCTATGATTGCACTTGCAATTGCAAAGGAGAAAACAAACCGCAGAGTATTTTGTCTTGACGGCGACGGCGCTGTGATTATGCATATGGGCAGTCTTGCTGTTCTTGGCGCAAACGCACCTGAAAATATGGTGCATGTTCTTATTAACAACGGCGCGCACGAGACAGTCGGCGGTGTTCCGACAGTCAGCAACAAGCTTGATTACAGCGGTATTGCAAAATCCTGCGGATATAAAAAGACATACCTTGCCGAAACTAAGGACGAGGTTATAGATTGCCTCAAGAATATTGAAAATGACGAAGGACCTGTTTTCTTTGAAATAAGAACAAATCTGTTCTCTCGTGCGGATCTCGGCAGACCTACAACAACACCGATTGAGAACAGAGATGCATTTATGGAGTTTTTGAAATAAGGAGCAAGTGCGATGAGCGGCACAAACCAGATTGTATACAGCGGATACGGTTCATATAAAAGCATTGAAAATGTGCTGAAAAGCGAGGGTGCAAAGCGTCCGTTGCTTGTTTGCGACAGCGCGTTCGAGTTTTTGTTTATTAAGGATTACATTAGAAACCTTGATTTCGACTTTGTTTATTTCAGCGATTTTAAGCCCAATCCTTTGTATGAAGACGTTGAAAAGGGCGTTAGAATGTTCCGCGAAAACGGCTGCGATTTTATTGTGTCAATCGGCGGAGGCAGCGCAATCGATGTTGCAAAATGCATTAAGCTTTTTGCAAAGATGAATGATGATACACTTCACTTAAAGCAGGAGTATAAGGACTCGGGAATAAAGCATATGGCAATTCCGACAACTGCCGGTACGGGCAGTGAATCAACAAGATTCGCCGTGTGCTATTATGACGGCGCAAAGCAATCGGTCACGCATGAAAGCATAATTCCAAACTTTGCGGTGCTTGAACCGGAGTTTTTAAAAACGCTGCCGATGTACCAAAAAAAATCAACGCTTTTGGATGCACTTTGCCAAGGAATCGAGTCACTTTGGTCGGTGAACTCTACCGACGAAAGCACAGAGTATTCCGAAACTGCCGTTAAAACAATTCTTGCAAATCTTTATAAATATTTAAGCGGTGACGAAAAAGCCACCGAGCGAATAAGTCTTGCCGCGAATCTTGCAGGCAGGGCAATCAATATAACTCAGACTACCGCGGCGCACGCTATGAGCTATAAGATTACCTCGCTTTACGGCTTGGCTCACGGTCACGCTGTTGCAGTTTGTCTGCCGTTTGTGCTTTACTATATGGCGGACAATACAGACAAGTGTATTGATAAACGCGGCACAGAGCATCTTGAAAAGGTTTTTAACAAGCTTTGCGAGCTGTTTTATGTTGATACGATAAAAGAATGTGCAGATCGCTTTTTAGAGCTTTTAAACGAGCTGCAAATGGAATTTCCGAAGCTTAAGAGTCCTGAGGATTTAGATATACTTGTTCATTC
>USAR01000127.1 GCA_900552605.1 uncultured Oscillospiraceae bacterium
GTAAAAGCAGGCAGCTGACCGCCGCTGTGCGAAGGCGCGTCTAAAGTGCCGAGCGCGCGGCGGAGTGAGCTTTGTCGACAAATTTATTGATATATATTGGGTTTGGTGACGATAAAAACGAACTGAAAACGCAAAACGTAAGGAAGAAAAAATGAAAATTATAAATGCGACAAGGCAAAACTGTGCCGATATTGCAAAAATTGAAAAAGCTTGCTTCGCCGTTCCCTGGAGCGAGGACGAGCTTGCGGAATCTCTTGAATTTAATACATCGCTCTTTTTGGCAACCGATGATAACGGAGCAGCTCTCGGTTACTGCGGCGTGCAGATAACGCCGGACGGCGGATATATAACCAATGTTGCCGTGTTGCCGCAATTCAGACGTAACGGTGTTGCTGCAGCACTTTTGCATAATCTTTTTGAATTTGCAAATGAAAGCTGCTTTGAGTTTTTAAGCCTTGAAGTGCGAAAAAGCAACACAGCGGCAATTAAGCTTTATGAAAAAGCGGGTTTTGTGCCCGTCGGCTCGAGAAAGAATTTTTATTCCGAGCCGAGAGAAGACGCAATAATTATGACTAAATATTTTAAAACGGTTGGGTGAAACAAAAACTATGTATATTCTTGCAATTGAAAGCTCTTGCGATGAAACTGCGGCAGCGGTGTGCTGTGAGAGAAAGGTACTTTCAAATGTGGTGGCAACTCAGATTGCAGAACACGCACTATATGGCGGTGTTGTGCCCGAGATTGCTTCGCGCAGACATTGCGAAAGCATTTCCGCTGTTTGCGAAAAGGCTCTGAACGACGCAGGTATCGGCTACGGTGATATTGACGCTGTCGCCGTTACATTTGCACCGGGACTTATCGGCGCGTTGCTGGTGGGAGTTAATTTTGCAAAGGGACTTGCAAAAAGCCTTTCGGTGCCGCTCATTCCCGTGCATCATTTAAGAAGTCACATTGCGGCAAACTATATTGAACACGATAATTTAACGCCGGAGTTTCTCTGCCTCTTGGTGTCGGGCGGAAACAGCCACATTTTAAAGGTTAACGATTATTGCAGCTTCTCTGTGCTTGGCAGAACGCGTGACGATGCAGCAGGGGAGTGCTTTGATAAAACCGCTCGTTGCTTGGGTCTTGCTTACCCAGGCGGAGTGAAGCTTGATAAGCTTGCGAACGAGGGTGACCCTACGCGCTATTCTTTGCCGTGGCCAAAGGTTGAGGGCGCACCGCTTGATTTCAGCTTTTCAGGACTTAAAACAAGTGTTATGAACACCGTTAATAACGCACGCCAAAAGGGAGAAGAAATAAACAAAGCCGATATGGCGGCGGCTGTAAGGCAGCGTGTGTGTGATATTACTTTACATAACACATTTTTGGCGGCAGAGCAAACGGGGCTTAAGAAAATTGCCGTTGCGGGCGGCGTTTCGGCGAACAGCGAGCTGCGCCTGAGAATGAGCGAAGAATGCAAAAAACGAAAAATGGAGCTGTTTATCCCCTCTCTTTGCTATTGCGGAGATAATGCGGCGATGGTCGGGGTGCAGTCTTTTTATGAATACAAAAGCGGTAATATTGCTTCATCGGATCTTAATGCCGCGGCAACTTTGCCGATCGATTACCGTTAGCAATATATAATTGAAAAAGCAAAAAAACCACACATTGAAAAAACGAAAGACTACTCGGTATTAAATCAAGATTTTCTGTTACATCGCCGCGCGCTCGGCACAGGAGACTAACGCTGCTGCGCCGTCGCACTGCGGCTGCTTGCGGTTTTCGCAGAACCACCTTGTAAATTGTGCAGCTTTAAGCAATGTCGCCGCGCTCTCGGCACGACGCGCTGCTGCGCCGTCGCACTGCGGCTTAAGCTGTAAAAAAGCAACGGAATACGGCAGCAAAAACACTATTGAAATAAACGAATGTTAAAAGTTTTTGCGTAATCGCGCCATGTCGACCGCTTTGTATCACTGTGATTTTACACAGATTTTACATAAGCTGACAGCGGTTGTAAAATTAGTGCCCCGATGTTGCTTTTTATTGTGTAATTTTACAATTTTTTTACAAAATTAAAAAACAGTATGGTAAAACACCTTACCGTTTGATATAATTAGAACGGCAGCAATCGGATTTAGTTTGAAAGTTATACCGAATGCTGATGAATATTAAGGAAATTGCCAAACACTTGTCAAGGGGGTGCAACCCACGGCAGAGCAGCAAAAAACAATTGACAAAAAATTGAGTTTTGTCGCACCGTGCAAAAAAGCGGTGCAGGAAAACGATTCAATAGAGCGGTCACTTAAGCGAGTTGCGGTTCTAAATGATATTTCCTGCTTTGGAAAATGCTCACTGACGGTGGCATTGCCGGTCATTTCGGCGCTTGGCGTTGAGGCTGTACCTATTCCGACGGCATTGCTTTCCACGCACACCGGAGGCTTTAAGGGTTACACAAAAACGGTGCTGACAAGGCAGATGCAAGGTATCATCAATCACTTTAAACAGCTTGATCTTAAATTTGATTGCATCTACACCGGCTATTTTTGCTCAAAAAAGCAAATTGAGATTGCCGAAGAATTCATAAACGATTTCAAAACAGAGCAAACAACGGTTATTGTTGATCCCGTTATGGGAGACGGCGGCGAGCTTTACGCAGGATTTGGAAAAAGTGAGGTAAAAGCTTTAGGAAGACTATGCGAAAAAGCCGACTTCATCACTCCTAATTTTACCGAAGCGGCATTTCTTGCAGGCGAGGACGGCACGGAAAATACCGATTCCTCAAAGCTTTTAAAAAAGCTGCCGGGCAGAAATGTTATAATAACCGGAGTGCCTTTTGAAGATGAAATCGGTTATCATGCCATTATAAACGGGGAAGAATATATAAAAAAGTCGCAGTATATCGGCGGTGTAAAGCACGGCTGCGGCGATGTATTCGCCTCGGCGCTTGCTGCAAATATCGCAAAGGGTAAAGACGGCGCTGAGTCGTTTTTTAATGCGGCGGAATACTGCAGCTCGTGCGTAACGGAAACAGGAAAACTTACGGACCATTTTTACGGGCTTGCGTTTGAAAAAATGCTTGGCAAAAAGTGGGATACCGATTAAATAGAGAGTATAAAATGCATTTTTTGTCGCAAGCAAAAACCGAATTTGTGCTTTTAATGCGGCAACATGGAACGACGGGAGTAAGTATTCCTGCCGCAAGATGAACAATTGGGGGATAAAATTCAGATAACCCAAAAGTATATGTGAGGAGAAGAAAAATGGATATCTTTTCGGTTTTACACTTGATATTAGGTCTTGTGTTTTTCCTGTTCGGTATGAACGTTATGTCTGCCAACCTTGAGAAAATGGCAGGCGGCAAGCTCGAAAGTGCCCTTAAAAAAGCAACGGCGAATCCGTTTGTAAGTATGGCGCTCGGTGCAGGTATTACAATCGCGATTCAGTCGTCATCGGCAACAACTGTAATGCTTGTGGGACTTGTTAACTCCGGCATTATGAAATTTTCGCAAACGCTTTTTGTAACCTTCGGTGCAAATATAGGCACAACGCTTACTGCGTGGATTTTAAGCCTTGCCGGAATAAAAAGTGAAATCGTTTGGGTTGAGCTTTTAAAGCCTGAGAATTTTTCGCCGATATTTGCGCTCGCAGGCATTGCTCTTTTAATGGTTAGCAAAAGTGACCGCAAAAAAAGCGTCGGTACAATTTTCATCGGCTTTGCCGTGCTTATGTACGGAATGGAGCTTATGAAAAATGCCGTAAGTCCTTTAAGCAAAATGCCGCAGTTTCAGGATTTATTGGTGCGTTTTAATAATCCTATCATTGGTGTTATTATCGGCGCGTTATTCACCGCCGTTATTCAAAGCTCTGCCGCGTCTGTCGGTATTTTGCAGGCATTGGCGGTTACGGGAAGCATAACCTACGGTATGGCAATTCCAATTATAATGGGTCAGAATATCGGTACTTGTATAACCGCAATAATTTCCTGCATAGGTACGAATGCAAACGCAAAGCGTGTGGCAATGCTGCACCTTTCCATTAACACTATCGGCACTGTTATCTGCCTTTCGGTTTACTCGGCATTGAACGCCGGGTTTCATTTCGGTTTTGTTTCAGAAACAATAAGTACTGTCGGAATTGCGTTTATGCACACCGTTTTCAACGTAGTTACAACAGCGTTTTTGGCTCCTTTCTCAAAGCAGCTTATAAAGCTTGCAACCGTGCTTGTTCCCGACGATCACAAGCACAAACCGGCTGCGACAGAGTTTACGCTTGACGAGCGACTGCTTCGTTCACCGTCTGTTGCTGTGCGCGAGTGCGGTAACTACACGGTAAAAATGGCAAATCTTGCCGAAGAAACGCTGTTTTCGGCAATTAACCTTATTGAAGAATTTGATGAAAGCGCAGTTGAAACAATCAGAGAAAATGAAAAGAGCATTGATAGGCTTGAGGACAGCCTCGGCAGCTATTTGGTGCGTCTTTCTGCCTTTGAGCTTTCAACGGGCGACAGCCGCAATATTTCAAAAATGCTGCACACCATAGGCGATTTTGAACGTCTCGGCGACCACGCTGTTAACCTTATGCATGCAGCGGAAGAAATTCACGATAAGCATATCAAATTTTCCGCTCAGGCGAAAGAAGAGCTGGCAGTGCTTATGGCGGCTGTGCGAGAGATACTGAACATTACAGTTACTGCTTTTTGCGAAAACGACAGTATGCTTGCTTGCCGTGTTGAGCCGCTTGAACAGGTGGTTGATGAGCTTACTGCAAAGATTAAAGATAATCACATAAAACGATTGCAAAACGGCGAATGCACTATTGAAACCGGATTTGTGCTGTCGGATATAATTAACGATTTTGAGCGCATTTCCGACCACTGTTCAAACGTTGCGGTTGCTGTTATAGAGCTTGTGCACGGCAGCTTTGATACACACAAGTATTTGCACGACGTAAAGCACGGCGACAGCGATTTCGGCACGGCTTTCCAAGAATACAGCAATAAGTATTCGCTGGCATAGTTTTAAAAAACTGCTTTAATTTTTTTGGCGCTTCAAGAGCGTGTTATAAATATAGCAAACAGAATATAAAAGGCAAAAGTTAAAAGTCCGCTGCAAACCATTAAGGTGTTTGCAGCAGACTTTTTTAATTATCGTTGCGTTGAGCCG
>USAR01000128.1 GCA_900552605.1 uncultured Oscillospiraceae bacterium
TTCCGGTTTGCGTGCGGCTTTCAAACCTCTTTGTTGCCGGTGATTTTTAAAAATCGGGATTTGAAAAAAGCGGTTGCGCTGTGGCGCAGTGACGACGGAGTTGCTGCTGCAGGGCGTGGGCTTTATGCGATTTAAAAGCTGAGAAGAAAGCAAGCAAAGTGTAAAAGCAAACATTCTTTTGACGAAGCTTTGCAAGCCGACAAAAGAAAAATAAAAAGACCTTGGCGGCGTTTGTAACGAAAGCGTCGCCAAGGTCTTTTTCAGTTATTAAGAAATTGCCGTTTGCTCAAAGCGATTTAACAGTCTCAATAACGTAGTCTGCAAAATCGCGGCAGGTTGCGCCGTTTTTGTCGCCTGTAACGATTAGCTTTTTCTCGCTCTCGGTGCAGATATGCATCGCTTTTGCAAGCTTTTCGGCAGCCTGCGGTTTTGCAATGTGCCTCAGCAGCATCTCAAGCGCCTTAAAAATGCTTGATGGATTTGCATAATCGCCGAGACCCTCTTCAAGCATACGAGGAGCAGTGCCGTGGATAGCTTCAAACATTGCGTATTTATCGCCGATGTTCGCGCTTCCTGCAGTGCCGACGCCGCCTTGCAGCTGTGCGGCTTCGTCGGTTATAATGTCGCCGTAAAGGTTAGGCAGCACAAACACTTGAAATTTACTCCTGACAGCAGGGTTAACAAGGTTTGCGGTCATTATGTCGATATACCAATCCTCAGCGGTGATTTCGGGATACTCCGCTGCAACCTCGTGCGCAATTGCGGAAAATTTGCCGTCGGTTTTTTTCATAATGTTGGCTTTTGTAACAATTGCAACGTTGGTTTTGCCGTTAGCCTTTGCATATTCGAAGGCTGCCTTGCAGATGCGGCGGGTGCCGGCGTTTGTTGTAACCTTAAAATCCATTGCAAGCTTTTCGGGAAGCTCTATGCCTCGGCTGCCCAACACATATTCGCCCTCGGTATTTTCACGGTAGAATACCCAATCGATATTTTCGTCGGGTATTGTAACGGGTCGCACATTGGCATAAAGGTCAAGCTCGCGGCGAAGCGCCACGTTTGCGCTTTCCATTGTGCCGCCCTTCGGCGTTGTTGTGGGACCTTTAAGCAGTACATCGCACTGTTTTATCTGCTTTAGGGTTTCAGGGGGTATTGCAACACCGAGAGAGAGTCTGTTTTCAATTGTCAATCCATCAATTTCGCGCAGCTCGATTTCGCCGTTTGCAATCTCATTTTGAAGCAGCTCTTCCGCAAGGCGTTTTGCTTCTTTCACAATGATGGGGCCGATGCCGTCGCCGCCGCACACGCCTACAGTTATTTTTTCGGCTTTTGCAAAATCCGTTGCCTTGCCGCCTTTTTCCATTTCGTTTTCGCGCGCAAGCTGTTCTTCAAGCAGTGTGCGGAATTTTTCCACCGCGTCGTTAATATAGTTTTCCATATCAGCCGTTCTCCTTTGTATATTCAAGCAGGCTGCCTGCTTTCAAAATGCCCTTTTGACGCTCTGTAAAATCTGCAGAAAGAGCAAACTGTTCACCTGTTGTTTCGTCGGTCATAATGATCTCTTTGCTGTCCATTCCCTTAAATATGCCGTTGAGACTCAGGCGGTCGCCTTGCGATATCTTATCATAATCGTCGGGATTTTTAAAGGTCAGCGGCATAATTCCGGCGTTTATAAGGTTTGCAATGTGGATTCTTGCAAAGCTCTTTGTAATAACGGCACGTATGCCGAGATACATAGGCACGAGCGCGGCGTGCTCTCTTGATGAGCCCTGACCGTAGTTGCTGCCGCCGACAATAATACCTGTTCCTGCTTTCTTTGCGCGCTCGGGGAAGGTTTCATCGCACACCGCAAAGCAGAACTGCGAAAGGTGCGGTATATTGGAGCGGTAGGGAAGAATCTTTGCTCCGGCAGGCATAATGTGATCGGTTGTAATATTATCTCCGACTTTAAGCACAAGCTCTGCGGAAAGTGAATCTTGCTGCGGTTTTGCTTTCGGGAATTCTTTAATGTTTGGTCCGCGCAAAACCTCAACATTTGCCGCGTCTTCCGGGGCGGCAGGAGCGATAACTGCCGTGTCGTTAATCTTAAATGCATCGGGCATTGTTATCTTCGGCATTTCGCCAAGCAGCCTCGGGTCGGTAATCTCGCCTGTAAGCGCTGCGGCAACTGCCGTTTCGGGAGATACCAAATAAACCTGACCGTCCTTTGTGCCGCTTCTGCCGTGGAAGTTACGGTTAAATGTGCGCAGGCTTACGCCGCCTGAATTCGGTGAAAAGCCCATTCCGATGCAAGGACCGCAAGCGCACTCAAGCACTCTCGCGCCGGCTGCTATAATATCGGAAAGTGCGCCGCAATCGGCAAGCATAGAGAAAACCTGCTTTGAACCGGGCGATACGGAAAGGCTTACGCTGTCTTTTATGGTTTTGCCTTTAAGCAGTGCGGCAACCTTAAGCATATCCTGCAGCGATGAGTTTGTGCAGGAGCCAATGCAGACCTGGTCTACCTTTGTGCCTTTAAGCGATTCAACAGTAACAACATTATCGGGACTGTGCGGACAGGCAATCATCGGTTTAAGCTCGGAAAGATTTATATCTATGACCTTGTCGTAAACCGCGTCGTCGTCGCTGCAAAGCGCAACATAGTCTTGCTCTCTGCCCTCGCGGCGGAGAAAGTCGCGAGTGATTTCATCCGACGGAAAAATTGAAGTGGTGGCTCCAAGCTCTGTGCCCATATTTGTGATGGTTGCACGTTCGGGAACCGAGAGAGTTTTAATGCCCTCACCGCCCCACTCGATAATTGCGCCGACGCCGCCCTTAACCGAGAGGATACGAAGCAGCTCAAGGCTCACGTCCTTAGCGGTTACAAAATCATTAAGCTTGCCTGTGAGGTTGATCTTATACATTTTGGGACAGGTTATGTAGTATGCGCCGCCGCCCATTGCAACGGCAACATCGAGACCGCCTGCGCCGAAAGCCAGCATACCGATGCCTCCGCCTGTCGGCGTGTGGCTGTCTGAGCCGATAAGGGTCTTGCCGGGAATTCCGAAACGCTCAAGATGTACCTGATGGCAAATGCCGTTGCCGGGACGTGAGAAATAAATGCCGTGCTTTTTGGCAACCGACTGAATATAGCGGTGGTCGTCGGCGTTTTCAAAGCCGGATTGCAAGGTGTTGTGGTCAATATATGCAACGCTGCGCTCGGTTTTAACACGGTCTATACCCATTGTTTCAAATTCAAGGTAAGCCATTGTGCCGGTTGCGTCCTGAGTGAGTGTTTGGTCTATGCGAATAGATATTTCGCTGCCGGTTTTAAGCTCTCCCGAAACCAAGTGATTTTTAAGTATTTTTTGCGCAATTGTAAGTCCCATTTCAAATATCCTCCTTTAAAAGAATGCGTTTTTGTGCATTTTCAATGTGCTTTGTCGCGGCTTTTTCGGCAGCGGCTTCGTTGTGCGATTTTATAGCTTCAAAAATTTTTGTGTGCTCTAAAAGAGAAACCTCGGCGTTGCCGTGGTTTGCAACGGAAGTGCGCCTGTATTTCTGCGTTTTGCGGTGCAGCGGAAAAAGCGTGTCGTAAAACACGGTGCTGCCTGAGAACAGGTACATCTGCTCGTGAAAGCGGCTGTCCATAATTCTTATGTTGTCAACATTGTCACGGCTGATGTAAAACTCCTGTAATTCAAGTGTTTCACCAAGTGTTTTAAGCTGTTCGTCGGTAATGTTTTTTGCACATTCCGCCGCTGCCATTCCCTCAATTTTCAGGCGGATTTTGAAAATATCGCGAACATCCTGACGGGTTATGCCGAGCACAACACTGCCTTTAGGTTTGTCCTCAATAAGGTGCTCCTGCGAGAGTCGGTGCAGAGCCTCGCGAATCGGGGTGCGGCTCACTCCGAGCTCCTCGCTGAGTCTCAGCTCTGTGATAAGCTCACCGCGCGGATATTTACCGCTCAGAATATCGTTCTCAAGCCTTTCGAATATCTGCTCGGCAAGGGAAATGCTTTTGTGATTGTATTCCATTAAAAAGCCCTCCAAAACTTACGGTCTGCGGTATTTGCCGCCCGAGATTATCTCTATCTGTTCTTCAATTTCGTGCGGAGAAAGGTTTGTTTGTCTGCCATCGTTATAAAGTCCGTCTATCCATTTTTTTGTTTCAACTACAATGTCATCGCGCTTGCTTACCGCATCTTTTCCCGTAAGACAGTAGTTTTCGTTTATCCAATAAGCGATTCCGGCAAGTCCCGAGTTTTGACCCAGCATAACAGAGGTTGGGCGGTTAAGCAGCTTTTTGGTGTTGAAAATATTGTATATTTCCTCGTCCTTAAGCAGTCCGTCCGCGTGAATACCGGCTCTTGTAACATTGAAATTCTTGCCGACAAACGGGGTCATTTCAGGAACCTCATAGCCTATAACGCGCTTATAATAATCGGCGATCTCAGTAATAACGGTGGTGTCCATTCCGTCAAGGCTGCCTCTAAGTGATGCATATTCGAAAACCATTGCTTCAAGCGGAATGTTGCCCGTGCGCTCGCCGATACCGAGCAGCGAGCAGTTGACCGCAGACGCACCGTAAAGCCACGCAGTGGTGGCATTTGTTACCGCTTTGTAAAAATCGTTGTGACCGTGCCATTCAAGCATTTCGCTCGGCACGTCGGAATAATGCTGCAAGCCGTAAATAATGCCCGGCACGCTGCGCGGAAGAGCAACCTCAGAATAGGGAATACCGTAGCCCATAGTGTCGCACGCACGGATCTTAACGGGAATACCTGCGTCTCTTGACATCTTCATAAGCTCATTTACAAAGGGCACTACAAAGCCGTAAAAGTCGGCTCTTGTGATATCCTCAAGGTGGCAGCGCGGCATAACACCCGCTTCAAATGCATCGCCAACGGCGGCAAGGTAATGTTCCATTGCCTGTTTTCTTGTCATTTTAAGCTTTTTGAAAATATGATAATCACTGCACGAAACCAAGATGCCCGTTTCTCGAATGCCGAGATCACGCACCAGCTTAAAATCTTCACGACTCGCCCTTATCCACGTAGTAATCTCGGGGAATTTAAGACCGAGCTCCTT
>USAR01000129.1 GCA_900552605.1 uncultured Oscillospiraceae bacterium
CGGGAATGGGTGTTGCGGCATATTTTAACCGCAGACGGCTGCACCGCGCAAAAAAGCTGCTTAAAACAACCGAAATGAGCATTGCCTCAATTGCGGACGCGGTAGGTTTTTCCGATTACAACTACTTCAGCCGTGTTTTCAAAAAACAATACGGCAAATCGCCGCGGTTTTACAGAAAAAAATATTGATTTTTAAAGCATCGGACAGCAAAAAGCATTAACGACTGTGCACGGTTGATTGCACTGCTGCCGAACCGACTCTCAAGGCAGCCGCAGTGCGAGAAAGCTAAGCGCAGCTTAGTGCCGCAGCCGAGCGGCAATATTCGAGAACAGTGTCGGCAAGCCATACTTCCTCGACAACAGTAACATTTGTTTGGCTTTTTAGCACTGCTTAAAATCCAACCGCATAAAAGCCACGCCCCCGCGCGGCGCGCCCGTTTTTTCACCAAGCTTTTTCTTTGCAATCATCATCAGCAAAAACGGGCGGCAAAAACCGATTTTCGGTTTTTGCCGTCGCCTTTCGGCGACAGCGCCGCGCGGGGGCGCGGCTTTTATGCGGTTTAACTTCTGCACACAACCTAATTATTCTTTGAAGTCAGCCGCAAGTTCTCTTACCAAACTGTTTTGCGGTGTCTTTTATAAAAAAAATCGGCAGGCTCTTAAGATTAAAGCGCCTGCCGTCAGTATTTACAAAAACATTATCCTTTTATTTTTTCGGTTTTGCCGAATTAGAAGCAGCGGATAAAATGAATTTCAACTTGCAGAAGATTGACTGCCAAAACGAAATTAAGGAGCTTGTAAAGAAAATTCCCGTCGAGGGCTATTTTCCCGGCTGCACGCCTAACGACTACAAGCTTACGGTGAAATGCAAAAAAGGCGCCGACCTTCTTTTAACAACAGATAAAACTGTTGAAGAGATCAGCGCCTTAACAGGCTTTAGCTCTGCATCGCATTTCAGACGTGTTTTAAAATCAAAGGTTGGAATGACGCCGAAGGAAATGCGGAAAAACAGCAGCTTTTAAATAGCTGTAATAACCGTGATTTAATCCACTCTTTCGTCTCCCCAGAAGAACAGCGCAACCGTTCCGGGACCTGTGTGAGAGCCGATCGTGGGGCCGATATTGTTGATTTCCACCTTGCCGTTAAGCTTTTTAAACTTCTTTTCAACGAGCTCTGCCACCTGCTTTGCGTCGTCAAAGCAATCCGAGTTGCACATATAGCACTTTCCGCTGTAATCAAGGCCGTTTTCGGCGTGCTCGACCATCTTGTTAACGATTTCTTCTATAACGCGCTTTTTGGTGCGCACCTTTTGGCGCGGAATCAGCCTGCCGTCAACGCTTACATTAAGCAGCGGACAAATTTTAAGCACTGTGCCGAACCAGCCTGAAACCTTTGAAACTCTTCCGCCCTTAATGTAGAAGGTGAGGTCGGTTGAAAAGAACCAATGGTGCACTTTTAAGCGGTTTTTCGTGCCCCATTCATAAACCTCTTCAATTGTTTTTCCTGCGTCGCGCAGGTCTGCAAGCTTATCCATAAAAAGGCCGTAACCGCTTGATGCCGCAAGAGAATCGAGCGTGTATATTTTTCTGTCGGGGTATTTGGCTTTAAGCTCCTCAACTGCTGTTAACGACGACTGATAAGCACCCGATATACCCGACGACAGCGAAACATACAGCACGTCGTTTCCGT
Organism: uncultured Oscillospiraceae bacterium; assembly: GCA_900552605.1. Taxonomy (GTDB): domain Bacteria; phylum Bacillota; class Clostridia; order Oscillospirales; family Acutalibacteraceae; genus UMGS1532. The sequence continues at coordinate 1,689 of USAR01000129.1, forward strand.
CTTCCAAAAACGGGGTGAGGTAGTCCTCAAGCTCACCGGAGTTTATCTGCGAAGTGCGAGTAACCGCACCGTTAACCATAGCTTTGTAAAATTCCGAAAGCGGCATTGTCTGACCGAGATCGTCGGCATATTCCTTTTCGTCGAGAAAATAGTGGAAGGGGATATATTCGATGTTCCTTCTTTTTAAATGGCCGGCCGAAAGATCTGCGGTTGAGCCGCAGCACAAAATAAAGTTTGACATAAATTCAGTACCTCGCTTTGTTTGATTTTTCCTCGTCAACTCTCTCAACCTTTTAATAAAAAGGCTGCCGTTTTCGTTTTGCTTGGCTAAATTCTCACTTACCTAAGCTTTTTTAGACGAGGCTTATGCAATGTGGCATTTGTTTTTTACAGTAATATATTACCAAACGCCGTGCCCGATTTCCACCTACTGTGCAAAATATCGGCTATACTATAAAATTACCGACAGTAGAGCTTTCGAAATCCAACTCTACTGTCGGTAGAATACCGGTGTTTATGCAGCTTTAAGGGGCGTTTTTTGCGCTTTTCGGACTTTGTAAAGGTTAAAGAGTTCATTTGATTTTAAGCGAACTTGAAGCAGTAGAGCGGCAGTTCTACCGCCGCTTTGCGGTACACCGCCTTGCATTATCGGCAGATTTTTACCTTAACAGCGGCTTGTTGACGAGTGTTTGCAGACTTATTATATTGCTTAAATCGGTGCTGTTTTAAAGAATTTTTCGCAGACGGTCAAACCGAAAACGGTTTATAAAAATCAATCGGAAAGCTTTTCGGCAAGCTTTGCAAGGTCTTCTTTGGAAAAATACTCTATCGTAATCGTGCCGCTGTCTTTCTTGTTGCCGGCTGTGATCTTAACCCGCCTGCCGATGCTCTCTTTTAAAGCGATCTCGGTTTCTCTCAAAAAAGTATCAACGGTTTTTGCCTTTGGCTTTTCGGCGCTTTTTTTGCGCTGCGCAAAACGTTCAAGCTCACGCACAGAAGCTCCCTGCTGTGCCATTTTAACCGCTTGCTCTCGCATTTCTTCATCATTTATTGCAAGAATCGCCCTGCCGTGGCCGGCGGTAAGCTCGCCGATTTTGATAAGCTCTAAGATATCATTGGGCAGCTGCAGCAGTCGCACCGCATTTGCCACAGCCGAACGTGATTTGGTGCAGGTTTCGGCAACCTGCTCCTGCGTTAAGCCGAAATTATCCATTAAATATTTATAACCGGCAGCCTCTTCAATTGGGTTGAGGTCCTCGCGCTGCAGGTTTTCAATCATAGCAAGCTCCATTGCCTCGCCGTCTGCCATTTCGCGAACAACGGCAGGCACTTCGGAAAGTCCTGCCATACGGCTTGCGCGCCATCTGCGCTCACCTGCAACAAGCTGATATCCGCTGCCGGGAATAGGCCGCACAAGCAAAGGCTGCAACAGTCCGTGTTTTGAAATGCTGTCGGCAAGCTCTTGCAAGGCCTCTTCGTCAAATTCCTTTCTCGGCTGATTTCTGTTTGGCTCTATTTCGGAAAGCCTTATTGTAACAGCGGCATTTGTATCCGCTGAATTTTCTGCAAATAACGATTCAAAGCCTCTTCCGAGGCCGCCCTTTTTAGCCATCTTCTTAACCTCTGTTTCTCTTTAAAAATTCCTTTGCAAGCTCGTCGTATGCCTTTGCGCCCTTTCCTTTTGGGTCGTAATACTGAATCGGTACGCCGTAGCTCGGAGCCTCGCTCACCCTTACCGAACGGGGGATTGCGGAAGAATATATTTTGTTTGCAAAGTACTTTTTAACTTCGTTAACCACCTGCTGTGTAAGGTTAAGCCTGCCGTCGTACATTGTAAGCACAATTCCCTCGAGGTCAAGCGACGGATTATAAAGCCTTTTGACCTCTCTTACAGACGCCATAAGCTGAGAGAGTCCTTCCATTGCGAGGTACTCGCACTGCATCGGCACAAGGAAGGTGTCGGCAGCACACAGTCCGTTAATTGAAACAAGACCTATCGACGGGGGACAATCGACAAATATGTAATCATAATTTTCCGAAAGCGGTGCAAGCGCATTTTTAAGCTGCGATTCGCGATGTTCAAGCGAGATAAGCTCCACCTCTGCGCCTGCCAATTGCCGATTTGACGGAATTATTTCTATATTTTTGAACTTTGTGTGAAGAATTGCCGCGTCGGCTTTGGTGTTTCCGATCAGCACGTCGTATGAAGAAAGCTTAAGCTCCTTTTTGTTAATGCCGAAGCCGCTTGTGGTGTTGCCCTGTTGGTCGATATCGACAACAAGCACTTTTTTGCCTGCAATGCCCACAGCTGCCGACAGATTAACGGTGGTGGTTGTTTTTCCAACGCCGCCCTTTTGGTTGAAAATTGCAATTATTTTCGCCAAAGCTTTTTACCTCCGTTTTATTTGCGACAAGTCTTGCTTGCCGCAGTGTTTCCGCATTTTATTATATCAAATACCGCAGCCAAAGTAAAGAGGTTGCGGTAAATGTTTTAAATTTTGTATAAATTTATAAAAATGCTGTGTTTTGAAAGAAAATGTCGAAATATGTTTCACGTGAAACAACGGTATTGTTGTTCTTGATTGAAACAGCAAAGCAGCAGGCTATTTCGGATACTTTTCAACCGTTGTTCCTTGATAGTAGTGCTGCAGAATTTCCTTATAGCTTGCGCCGTCGTTTGCCATATAGTTTGCTCCGTTCTGACTCATTCCCGCCTGATGACCGTAACCGCGCACAGTTATTGTAAGCTTTTTGTTTTTAAAGGTTATATCATAGTTTTGTGAACGCAGGTTAAAAATCTCGACAATTTTCGGACCTGTTATCTCCTTGCCGTCAACCGTGGCCTTTAACACATTGCCGCTGGCTGTTTTTGTAAGCTTGGCACGACTAAGCTGTGCCGCGTTAATGCCAATGCTTTTCAGTAATGCGTTAGCCTGCTCCTCGGTTTTAACACACTCGCTTAAATAATTTGTTGCCAGCTTATCGCCGATGCTTTCAACAGGCTGAAGATACGGGTAATCGCTGCCCCACACGTTTTTGCAAGATTCTGTCTTGCCTGATGATATTGCGTGATACACCGCGAGAATAGGCTTTTCTTTATACAGCACCGCCTCGTTTTCAACAGATTTCAGCAGTTCTTCAAGCTTTTTGCTGTACTGCTCTGCGGCAGCGCCCCAGTTTTTAAGCGCTGTCTGTTTTGTAATATAGGTCTGGCTTGTCTGCGGTTCGTTTGTTACGTCATATTCTTTATCCTTGTTTTCATTCATTCTGAAAAGTGAATATGTCCTTGCGGCGACAATCTGCGCCTTAATCGCCTCGTTATGATAGAGCATAGGGCACTCACCGGCAACCACACCAAAGATGTAGTCGTGCATAGAG
>USAR01000130.1 GCA_900552605.1 uncultured Oscillospiraceae bacterium
GGGCGCTTTCGGTCTCGGTGCCGGCAAGTGGAGGGTTATACGCACGGTTGTGCTTCCCGGCTGCGTTGACGGAATTATAACAGGCTGTATTTTAACGGTGGGCAGAATTTTGGGAGAATCGGCGGCGCTGCTGTTTACCGCAGGCTTTGCGCACACGCTCAACGGCGTTATAAAAGGGCTTACCAGTGCCGGCTCAACTCTTACCGTTGCGCTTTATGTATACGCTAAAGAGCAGGGTGAATTTGAAGTGGCTTTTGCCATTGCGGCAATTCTTATGATACTGACCCTTATAATAAACCTTTCGGCAACCGCAGTGGGCAGATATTTTAAAAAGAGGAGGAGCGCATAGCTTATGGATACTTTGAAAAAAGAAAGCATTATATCCGTTAAGGATCTGAACCTTTGGTACGACAAAACGCAGGCGCTTAAAAACATAAATATTGAAATTGAGCAAAACACGATAACCGCGCTTATAGGTCCTTCCGGCTGCGGTAAATCTACATTTTTAAAAACACTTAACCGTATGAACGATTTGGTGCAGGGTGTAAAAATAACAGGCAGCGTTAAATACCGCGGTGAGGATATATTTGCTCCGTCGTGCGATGTTAACGAGCTGCGCCGCCAGGTGGGAATGGTGTTTCAGAAGCCCAATCCTTTCCCGATGAGCGTTTACGATAACGTTGCGTACGGTCCGAGAACTCACGGTATTAAGAACAAAGCAATGCTTGATGAGATAGTGGAAAAGTCGCTTAAAGGCGCGGCTATTTGGGACGAGGTTAAGGACAGACTTAAAAAATCCGCGCTGGGTCTTTCGGGCGGTCAGCAGCAGCGTCTTTGCATTGCGCGTGCGCTGGCAGTTGAGCCCGATGTGCTGCTTATGGACGAGCCGACCTCTGCGCTTGACCCTATTTCAACTTCCAAGATAGAAGAGCTTGCAATGGAGCTTAAAAACAAGTATACTATAATTACGGTAACTCATAATATGCAGCAGGCTGTAAGAATTTCCGATAATACCGCATTCTTCCTGCTCGGCGATCTTATTGAATACGGCAACACGGAAAAGCTGTTTGAAGCACCGAGCAAGAAAAAGACCGAGGATTATATCACAGGGAGGTTCGGATAATGAGAAAGCAGTTTGACGAGCAGCTCTTAACGCTTAACAGAGAGCTTACAAAAATGGGTGCGCTTTGCGAGGAAGCAATCGCAAGAGCTTCAAAAGCGCTTACCACCGGTAACACCGAGCTTGCAAGGGAAGTAAAACCGCTTGAAGGCGAGATTGACCGTGCGGAGCGAGAGCTTGAGTCACTTTGCCTTCGTCTGCTTTTGCAGCAGCAGCCTGTGGCAAGGGATCTCAGGCAGATATCGGCAGCGCTTAAGATGATTACCGATATGGAAAGAATCGGCGATCAGGCCGCCGATATTGCCGATATCATTCTGCAAATCAAGGGTGAGCACGCAGGCGAGTTTCAGCTGATTGAGCAAATGGCTGAAGCAACCATTAAAATGGTAACGGAAAGCGTTGACGCTTATGTTAAGCGAGATATTGACATTGCCTCTGCCGCCATTCGTCACGACGACCGTGTTGACGATTATTTCGACAAAATCAAGCAGCAGCTGATAGACGATATTTCAAAAAAGCCGGATATAGGCGAATATGCGCTTGATCTGCTTATGATAGCAAAATATTTAGAACGCATCGGCGACCACGCCGTTAACATTGCGGAGTGGGTGGTATTTTCGGTAACGGGCGTTCACAAAGGAGAAAAGGTATGATTTGGTGTGTTGAGGACGACGCAAGCATCAGGGATATTGAAATCTACACTTTGAACTCCACAGGGTTTAAGGCAGTGGGGTTTTCCGACGGTGAGGAGTTTTTCCGCGCGCTTAAAAGCGAAACGCCCGAGCTTGTGCTGCTCGACGTTATGCTGCCGGGAGAAAGCGGCGTTTCAATCCTCAAAAAGCTGAGAGCCGATTCCAAAACCGCAGATATCCCTGTTATTATGGCGACGGCTAAGGGTATGGAATATGATAAAATTCAGAGCCTTGACCTCGGTGCGGACGACTATCTTGTTAAGCCGTTTGGTATGATGGAGATGGTGTCGCGCGTGAAAGCGGTGCTGAGAAGAACTAAAAAAGTAACTGCAGATGTGCTAACTCACGGCGGAATTACCGTAAACACGGGCGAGCATACCGTTTTTGCAAACGGGGAAAAGGTTAACCTTACTTATAAAGAATTTGAAATTTTAAAGCTGTTTTTGCAAAATCCGGGAACCGTACTTACGCGCGACAGGCTTTTTGCCGAGGTGTGGGGAAGCGATTTTGTGGGAGAAACAAGAACGGTTGATATGCACATACGCACGCTGCGCCAAAAGCTTGAGAGCTGCGGCAATATGATTGAAACGGTGCGCGGTGTGGGATATCGTTTAGAGGTGAGTGACAGTTGACAAGAAAAATTTTTCGCTCAATTCTTTTGGTAACACTTATAACCCTGCTTGCAGGTCTTGTGCTGGTTTCCGGCGTGCTATACGGTTACTTCGGCAAAATGCAGCGCGATCGCATTAAAACCGAGCTTTCCGTGGCGTCAACCGCGGTTGAGAGCGACGGTTTGGATTACCTTAAAAATGTCGATGCAGGGCAGCTGCGTTTAACCTGGGTAACAGCAGACGGCAGTGTTATTTTCGACAGTGCCAAAAATGCCGACAAAATGGAAAACCACAAAGACCGCGAGGAGATTGCAAAGGCGTTGAAAACCGGCTATGGTGAAAGCTCGCGTTATTCCTCCACCCTTACGGAAAAGACGGTTTACTGCGCAAAGCGGCTTTCAGACGGCAGCGTGCTGCGCGCTTCGGTAAGTCTTGCAACCGTGCCGATGCTGCTTGCGGGCGTTTTGCAGCCGATTGCGATTGTTGTGATTGCGGCAATAATTCTCTCGTTTGTTTTGGCACGCCGTGTTTCGGCAAAGATAGTTGAACCGCTTGAGGAGCTTGACCTTGATAATCCGCTGCAAAACAACGCATACGATGAGCTTGCACCTGTTTTAACACACATTGAAAGACAGCAGCATCAAATCGGGCGGCAGGTTAAAGAGCTTGAATCTCGCAGAAAAGAGTTTAATGCAGTTACGGAGAATATGAATGAGGGACTTGTGCTCCTTGGCAAAAACTGCGAGATTTTAAGCATAAATCTTGCGGCAAAGGAGTTCTTTAAAGCCGACGACAGCTGCATCGGCTGCGATTTCTTACAGATTGAGCGTGAGCTTTGCTTTATCGATGCACTGAAGAAGGCAAAGGACGATGGTTATGCCGAGCTGCAGCTTGGACGTGACGGCAGGGAGTACCGAGTGGGGGTAAGCCGCATCGGCAAAACACAATTCTCGGGTCTTGTTATTTTGGTATTTGATATAACCGATAAGGTTTTTGCGGAAAGAAACCGCCGCGAATTTACCGCAAACGTTTCGCACGAGCTTAAAACGCCGCTGCACTCCATTATGGGAAGTGCAGAGCTGCTTAAAAACGGGCTTGTAAAGCCGGAGGACGAACAACGTTTCTTAGGTCATATCTATTCCGAATCGTCGCGCCTTGTAAGCCTTATCGACGATATAATCCGCTTATCTCAGCTTGATGAGGGCGACGAGCTTACAGCGGAGCCGGTTGATGTTTTGGAGCTTTGCAAAACGCAGGCGGAGCAGCTTTTCGGTGTTGCAAAAACCTCGGAAATCACAATTGATGTGAGCGGTGAAAGCGCCGAGGTGCGCGCTCCGAGAAAGCTGCTGCAAGAGGTTTTCGGAAATCTTTTGGATAACGCCGTTAAATACAATAAAACCGGCGGCAGTGTTTCGGTTACCGTTAAGAACGACGGCGACGATGTCAACGTAGAAGTTAAGGACACCGGCATAGGCATTGCAGACGACCAAAAGGAAAGAGTTTTCGAGCGGTTTTATCGTGTTGATAAAAGCCACTCAAAGCAAATAGGCGGCACGGGACTCGGGCTTTCAATCGTTAAGCACGCAGTGCAGTATATGGGCGGAAGCATTTTACTTTTGAGTGAGCTCGACGTCGGCACCACGGTTAAAGTGACACTGCCGAAGGCTGCCGTAATTGACAAAGATAACACCTTGCAAAACAAAGAAAATGCAGAATGACTGAAAGACACATCGGTTGATTGAAAAGCCGCAAAATAATTGATAAAAGCAAAAGCAGATGACTGCAAATTATCGCAGCGCGATAAAGCGGTCATCTGTTTTTTATAGATTGCTTTTCGTTTGTGCTGTGGTTTCGCCGGATTATTTTGAAACAGCCCACGTTTGCGACGGGGCACGGCGAAACACTGCGACCGAAGGATTTATAGCTTCGGCTGACTAATCCGTCTTGCCGAATTTAAAATCGAACGCTTTTTTAGGCTTTCTGCGATAGAGCGCAGTGTAGTCGTTTATAATTCCGGCAAGCCAATCGTTAATGCAGCCGCCGTCTATTCTCCATTGCCAATTGCCGCCGTTTGTTGCCGGTGTGTTGATTCTGGCGCTGCTGTCAAGTCCCATAAAATCCTGCATACACAAAATACAAATGTCGGCACAGCTTTGCATTGCCGCTTTTATCATACCCCAATGGTAGCCTTCATTTTCGTTAAGACGCAGGTAATCAATGCAGAATTTCCGTTCAGGCTCAGAGCAGCTTTTAATGTATCCGCAAATAGTGTCGTTGTCGTGTGTGCCGGTGTAAACTGCGCAATTTTTAGTGATATTGTGCGGCAGATATCTGCTGTCGCCGCTTGGATCAAAGGCGAATTGCAGCACAGCCATTCCGGGATAGCCCGTTTTTGCAAGCAGCTCTCTTACAGGCTCTGTTATGTGCCCGAGATCCTCCGCGATAAGCGGCAGTTTTCCAAGCTTTTCTTCCACCGCGTCAAAAAGCGCTGTGCCGGGTCCCTTGACCCATTTTCCGCCCTTTGCGGTTTTATCGGCGGCAGGTATGCTGAAATAGCTTTCAAAGCCGCGGAAATGGTCAATTCTTATTAAATCATACAGCTTAAGAGAGTGCTCAAGACGTTTTA
>USAR01000131.1 GCA_900552605.1 uncultured Oscillospiraceae bacterium
TGCATCTCCTCATAATAACTATATCCGAAACCGACAATCTACCGTCGGCATTCATATCGTATGTTCCGATATCGGCATTCAATGCACTTGCGGTAATGATGTGATCGGTATAACCAACTAAATCCGTAACGCTGAGCTTGCCGTCGCCGTCATAATCGCCGAGAAAAGCAACGGTATATGTATATGTATATTCCGCTTTTTTGGCAGTGCCGAAATAAAGCTTATCGTTAATGCTTAATGCCGTGTCCTTTGAGGCTTTATCGGAGAAAACAAAATACTCAGGAATATCAGCTTGCCTTGCAACCGAATATACGGTTGAGCCAAACGGAATATAGAGCTTTTCGCCGTCTGCATAAAAAGTGTTTAAAACTTTTTCATTGTCGAAAGCGAGAGTTATTTCAATGTTGCCTTCAAGCTTTTCAACAGTATAAACACCGTTGCTGTCCGCCACAATCTCTTTTTCGCTTGCCTTAACGGAAGCAATTGTGCTGCCGTTTATATTATCAAGCTTAAACGAAACCGCTTCACCCATCGGTGCTAACATTTTACCGTTTAAGTTGTTTGCCGCCGACATTATATTGCCGATAACATCAATAATTTTTACAGCATCATTATTACCGTTGACAGAAATCACGGCAGCCTTTTGAAGTTTGTAATTGTCAACATAGCACTTACATTCTCTGCCGGCAACCAATACCTTGGCAGTTGCCTTATTTGTGCTTGCTGTAAATCCAACTGCTTTTGTATGCCAATCGGTGTCAAAATAACTTTTTGCCCAATTTAACCAATCGCCGTTACCGTTACTGAAATCATCGTGTTTGAGAGCCAGCGAAAAAAGGTCTCCGTGTTTACAATCGGCTGGCTCAACAAGCTTATAGTCATAGCTGAGTATATAGTTATCACCGCCAACAAGACTCTCGTTGAAAAGGTTGAGCATCTCTCCCTCTTCAGAAACATATGTGCCGAGATTTCCGCCCTCAAGCGCTGCCCAGCCGCCATTCGGAATATTCGGCACAACAATTGCCTTGCCGTGGTCCGCGTCACCTGTGTCCTCAATTACAAAGCTTTCATTGTTATAGCCTTGTACATTTTCGAAATTATTTGTGGAAGAATATATCATCTCTTCCTGCTCACCCGACGGTGTACCGTAAACGCGGAATTCCGAAAGACGTGTGTAAATGTTGTTTTGAGTTGCCGTAACCTCTGTAACGTCAAATGCTCCGCTTCTATCAAAACAAGGATAAAGCACCTTAATTCCGAAATACCGTTTTGAATGAACAGCACCGTCTGCAAATTCAAAAATCTGACGACGTGTGCCGATACCGTTTGTAAACTCGGCAACTCTGTTATCAGCGTCAAACAAAACACCGGTCCGATTAGCGGCATATAATTCATATTTCCATGTTCTAAGCGGCAGCAACAGATGATTAAGCACAAGAGCCGATGTAATGTTCATTCGTTCGCCGAAATCATAATACAAAGTAAAGCTGCGGGTGCCGTCATCGTGAATAACAGGTGCTCCGTTAACATATTCGGCAAACGCCAGCTGAGAGTTACAGTCGGTTTCCGCATTACCGTCCTCTAAATTCTCGGGATTATAAATGGTAGAAGATGCAACGGTATTTACAGAGCTAAGCAGATTTTCGCTCGGTATTCCCAAAAGATTATCTTCTTTTACACAACCATTTTCTACCTTATTTTCGCTCTCTGTTCCGCAAAGCGTTATGTGCAGTGCACGAAAAGAAAGAGAAGAGGCATTAAGCGGCTCGGGGTACTTAAGCCTTATTGCAAAATAACCAATATTTGTAACGCCGTTGAATGTGAAGTGATTAACCCTTCTGTCTTGCAGTTCGTCTGCCGAGGTTTTTCCCAATTGATCTCGGCGATCATAAACGGCAATTTTAGAAGCGTCATCAAACAAATTGACCTTATCGGTTGCGGCATACAGCTCATAATATGCTGTATGATATTGCTTTTCAGCCCTGTTAAACAAAGCAAAATCGGTTAGGTCGGAATACTTTGAAAGCGCGAACACCAGATCCATTGTGTCACCGTCGCCCCAAGCATCGATAGTGTACAAATTCGGTTCATCGGAGCAACCGTATTTCACAAATTTCAATACGCCGTTTTCATAACCGTATTCACCTTTTGCGGCAAGATTCGGAACAACAGTTCCATCTTCCAGTGAAAATGTTCCCGGCTTTGCCAAACCGGAATTACTGTTGAAAGTGTTGAAAATCACGTTGGAACTGCCAAGCAGGTTTTTCTGTTTCCATTCAACAGGTTTCCACACGTCGCAGCTCTGAGGCAAGGAAAACAGGTCGTTTGAATAGCCTTCAGCCACTGTCCCGTCCAGTACGAGCTCTGCCCTGTCGACCGCTGCCGCCCTTATCTGCACAAGCGGCACAAATGCTCCGACCACAAGCGCCGCAGCGAGCATCGCAGAACAGAAACGTTTTGTTTTTTTGCGCATAACATCCATTCCTTTCAGAAAAAATTATACAATGGATATAACCGTAACACCATAGCTTTTTGCGCCGTCAAGCCTTGCAACAACAGCCACAGTATCACCGGCTTTTGCACTTTTGTCAGCGGTATAAATGCCGTCTTTGTCAACCTTTCCGCACTTTTCACCGCCGCATATAACAGAATAGGAAAATCCGATTTTATCATCACCGTCTATAACAAACGGTTCAACCTTAAAGCTTTCACCGGGTTTCAATTCTTTATGCACGGTCTTCATCGCAACCTGAGTAAACGGTTTTTCTGTTGTATAAAGAATAAACTGATAATCGGTTGTAAGGCTGTCGCAAAGCTTACCTTCGGTTTCAATTACCTTGCAGCAAGGCGGTATAATAGCATTGCCGTCGCGAGTAGCTGCAATATAGTCATAATGCTTCGGTTTTGAAACACAGTGCTTATAGAATTTCCTTTCTGCACCGTCGCCGAAATCAATTACAAGCTCCCGATTGTTCGGCGCATTTATAACCTCAACCGCCACAACAATATCGCCGCTCGGAGTTTTGTATGCCGCAGCTCTGATATCCTCGTTTTCATTACAGCATTTCAATACCTTTGAGTGCGGCGGTAAATATCTTGAATACAAAGAATAATAATAGAAAGTTCCGTAAACCGTGTTAATACCGTCGGCATTCGGAAGTCCCCAAAAATGATTTTGCCAAGTCATAGTGAACAGTAACGGGTCGGTAAAAATAACATCATCCATAACCCAATTGAGTATACCGCTGAGTCCGAAATGCGTTACTGCCATAACATTTGAAACAGGATTGGTCTGCCAAGTGTGACAGTATTCGTTAATGCCGGTTTCAGTCATTAAAAGCGGCTCACCCTTTTTACAGGTTTCATCTTTCAACTTTTTGAAAAGGTATCTCGCCTCTTCATAACCAATATCATAGCGATGAAAGGTTAGCGCATCAATCGGAGAATCGTCACCGTAGTTGATACTGTTGGTAAGCTCTATTTCACATGGCATCCAGCCGTCTTCCGGCCCCCAAATCTGCAGCCTGCCCAATAAATTTTGACGTTCTAATTCTGCGCAGGCGTAATCGAGCATCAATCTGAAATATTTGCCGCGCTCATCAATTGTTTTAAACGGTCCCATAAAATCGCCGCCGTTTTCAGGCTCATTAAAAAACGTGAGATATTTTATATTGTCGTACCCGCGTCTGAACAGTTCTTTCAGCAGTGCACAGCAAGACTGAACAAATGAAACCAAATCAACAGGAGCCGAGCCCTCAGGCTTTGTGCAGGGGTAAGAATACCAGCTTTGAGCAGCTTTTGAAATCTTCCAACCGAAGTTAAATTCAATTTCACTGCCGGCTTCTAAAAAAGCGTCCAAGTATTTATAAACCGCTTTCATCTTATCGCTTTCGAAATCATACACGCGATTATAATAGTCTTCGCCGGACATTATGAACCAATCAAGCTGGAACCAAAGGCGAACAACAGCCGGTCTTGTGTCAATATACCTTTTTTTGAAAACCTCAAAAAAAGCCTCGCTGCTTCCCTTTTCAATTGCCTCTTTCATCAAAGCCATCGGTATGCAGTTAACTCCCACACCGTAAAAGTTGTCCAAAACAATCTCGTTGCAATCAACCGATACTTCGCGCTTTGAAGAGCCGTGCCGGGTGTTTTCCGAAATAACTTTTTCTGTTACCTTTTTTGTTAATTCATCGTTATAAACGCCTATGTGCGTTAAACGTACAATATCGTCGTCGGCATTTGCTTTTAAGATTTTAATTCCCACAAACTGCGCTTCGCAGTCCGGAGTTTCAATTGCAAAATCGCAGTATTCGCGAATTTGCTCATTCTTGTCGCCGCGCTCACAGAATTTTGCAAGTCCTTCGTTGTTATGGTAAAGAATTTTATTTTCTTCTTTATTAATAAATTCTTTATCTAAATTTTTATTCATATTAGTATTAATCCATCCAGGACATATAGTATTTACTCTAACATATGGAGCTAAATAATTAGCCAAATTATTAGATAAAGATATTAATCCAGCCTTAGAAGCATCATAATCAACACTTTCTATATATGGAGTATCTATCCCATTAGTAGAACTAATATTTATTATTACACCATATCTATTTTCTTTCATTTTAGGTCCAATCTTTTGACATAATAAAAAAGGAGCCACTAAATTTATATCTAAAGTATTCATAAAATTATCTTTAGTTTTATCCTCAAATAAAGTATCACATGTAGTAGCAGCATTATTTATTAAAATATCTATTTTATCATATCTATCATAAATAATCCTTAACATATTATCTATTTCTTCTTCTTTAGCAAGATTACATTTAACTACCAATACATCAGTATTATATAATTTATCTAATTTATCTTTTAATTTCATTACTTCATCATAGTTATTATTGTAATGTAATATCACTTCATAAGAGTCTCCTAGTAAAGATGCTATTTCACTACCTATATCACTTGAAGCACCTGTTATTAATACTATTTTCTTCATATTTCTTCCCTCTTCCATGGTATTATATCATATTTTATATTTTTTTT
>USAR01000132.1 GCA_900552605.1 uncultured Oscillospiraceae bacterium
CCCTCCTCAATCAATTCCGGAGTAAGGTTGGTATCCAGAACAACGGTAATATCGTTATCCTGCTCAGATACATAGCCTTCGATCTGTGCTGTATCAATCAGTAAATCTGTCTCATATAATACAACTTCACTGCCATTGATGTCAAGCGTGAGGGAGCCTTTGTCTTTCAGCTCATCCATTGCCTGATTGCCATTAAGTGTAGAAAGTGCCTGTTTGATACCGCCAAGCAGTTTGCCGTATTTTGGTCCTACGGTTTTCAGCTGCGGTTTGAAGCTGTAATTCGTATATGCACTGACATCCTCGATGAAGCTTACTTTCTTGATATTCAGCTCATCCTCGATGATCTCTTTGTAGAATTCGGAAAGCTGGAACTCGCTCTTCACGTACATGGTTCCGATCGGCTGACGGTTCTTGATATTTGCAGTATTTCTTGCTGCACGTCCAAGAACAACAATCTTGAGGAGTTCTTCCATATCGTCTTCCAGCTCTTTATTGATCCATGCTTCTTCGACTTTCGGGAAGTCACAAAGATGAATACTCTCAATCGCGTCTTTATCAACGCTTCTTACAAGGTTTTGGTAAATGCTCTCTGTCATAAAAGGAATCATCGGTGCAGCGGCTTTTGATATTGTTACAAGAGCTGTGTAAAGGGTGAGATATGCCGCGATTTTATCGTCGGTAAGACCCTGCACCCAATAGCGCTCTCTGCCGCGGCGCACATACCAATTTGAGAGCTCGTCAACAAACTGCTGCAAAGCGCGCGCAGCTTCGGGGATTTTGTAGTTTCCGAGATTTTCATCAACGGCTTTAACCGTTGAATTAAGCCGTGACAGCACCCATTTATCCATAATCGTGAGGGCTGCGTCTTTGAGGCTGTATTTTGTCGGATCAAAGCTGTCGATATTGGCATAAAGCACATAGAAAGCATAGGTGTTCCAAAGCGTGCTCAAAAACTTGCGCTGACCCTCTGTCACTGCTTTTCCGTGGAAACGGTTCGGCAGCCACGGTGCGGAATTTGTGTAAAAATACCAGCGGATTGCGTCTGCTCCGTAAGTTTGCAGTGCTTCCATCGGGTCGACAGCGTTGCCCTTTGATTTAGACATTTTTTGACCGTTTTCATCCTGAACATGACCAAGGACGATTACATTTTTATAAGGAGCCTTATCAAAAATGAGGGTGGAGACTGCAAGCAGTGAGTAGAACCAACCGCGTGTTTGGTCGACCGCTTCCGATATGAAATCGGCAGGAAATTCTTGCTCGAAAAGCTCTTTGTTCTCAAACGGATAATGGTGCTGTGCAAAAGGCATTGCGCCGCTGTCGAACCAGCAGTCGATAACCTCGGGCACGCGTTTCATATGCTTGCCGCATTTCGGACATTTAACGGTTACATTGTCAATATACGGACGATGAAGTTCAATATCGTCGGGGCAATCGTCCGACATATTTTTAAGCTCTTCAATGCTGCCGATAGCGTGACGGCAACCGCACTCACATTCCCAAATATTAAGCGGAGTGCCCCAATAACGGTTTCTTGAAATACCCCAATCCTGCACATTTTTAAGCCAATCGCCGAAACGACCTTTACCGATGCTTTCGGGAATCCAGTTTACCGTGTCGTTGTTTGCAATAAGTCTGTCGCGGACTGCAGTCATTTTAATAAACCACGATTCACGTGCATAGTAAATAAGCGGTGTGTCGCAACGCCAGCAGTGAGGGTATTCGTGCTCGAATTTCGGAGCAGAGAACAGAAGGCCTGCTTTATCAAGGTCTGTAAGCACTAACGGGTCGGCTTTTTTAACAAACACACCGGCATAAGGGGTTTCCTCTGTAAGCTCACCTTTGCCGTTAACAAACTGCACAAACGGCAGGTCGTATTTTCTGCCGACATTTGCGTCGTCTTCACCGAAGGCAGGCGCAATGTGAACAATGCCTGTACCGTCGCTCATCGTAACATAAGTGTCGCATGTGATATAGTGACCCTTTTTGTGCTGCTTTTCGCAAACGGGTTTAACAAAATCAAACAGCGGTTCATACTCACGGCGCTCAAGCTCTGTACCTTTCATCGTTTCAAGCACTGTGTAAGCCGGTGCGTCTTCGGTTGCAAGCTTGCCCAAAACCTTGTCTGCAAGCGCTTTTGCAATGTAGTAAGTATAACCGTCGGCGGCTTTAACCTTCAGGTACTCATCATCCGGGTTAACACAAAGAGCAACGTTGCTTGGCAGTGTCCAGGGTGTAGTTGTCCAAGCAAGGAAATATGCATCCTCGCCAACTGCCTTAAAGCGGACAATTGCAGAGCGCTCTTTAACCGCCTTATAACCCTGAGCCACCTCGTGAGAGGAGAGCGGAGTACCGCAGCGAGGGCAATACGGCACGATTTTGAATCCCTTATACAAAAGGCCCTTGTCATATATTTTTTTAAGCGCCCACCATTCCGATTCAATATAGTCGTTATGATAAGTAACATAAGGGTTGTCCATATCCGCCCAAAAACCGACGGTGCGGGAGAAATCCTCCCACATACCCTTGTATTTCCAAACGCTCTGTTTGCAGCGATCGATAAACGGTGCGATGCCGTATTCTTCAATCTGTTCCTTGCCGTCAAGACCGAGTTGTTTTTCAACCTCAAGCTCAACCGGCAGACCGTGTGTATCCCATCCTGCTTTTCTCGGAACTCTCGCACCTTTCATTGCGTGATAGCGCGGAATCATATCCTTTATAACTCTTGTTAAAACGTGGCCGATGTGCGGCTTGCCGTTTGCGGTAGGAGGTCCGTCGTAAAAAACATATGAGTTACCTTTTGCGCGCGAGGTTATGCTCTTTTTGAAAACTTCTTCCTTTTCCCAAAATTCGGCAACCTTTTTTTCTTGCTCCACAAGATTTTCACCCGGGGAAATTTCCTTATACAACATAAACAGCCTTCTCCTTAAAATAATAATAAAAACGGTCCTTTTCCATAACAGGAAAAGGACCGAGAGGGTACTTTTTAAAACCACCTATTACAGCATACTTTTATATGCGCCCCAAATAACGGTGGGTACCGCGGCGGCTTAGTTTTGACAACAACTAATGCAACATATAAATTGTCTGTCGTCAGGTTCTGCCGCTGAGCTTCGGAGTGATTTTCGGCAACTCGTGCACACTGTCGGGCTTTCACCGTCCCCGACTCGCTTTTGCTTGGCACTGTCGCTGCCTACTCTTCTCCATCAACGCTTTTAAAACTTTACATGTGTATTGTAGCACAACTGTTTTTAAAAATCAACCTTTTTATTGCGTTTTTTTAAACGCTTTCGGCGAACCTTATAAATGCCGCTTTGCCGTCTTCGGTGCGCTTAAACACACCTGCGTGCTCCAAAACTTTTGCAAAAACCTTGCCGATCTCATTCTGCAAAATTTCATCTGCGTTGTCTTTGGTAAAGGTGTATTCCTGCTTTAGCTGCTCTGCCCATTCGCGGTGCTTTTCAAGCGATGAGCCGTCTTCTGTATTTTTGCCGGAAACAAGCACCTCTTTAAGCTCTGCCATCTCGGTTTTAAGCCTTGCAGGCAGCACTGCAAGACCCATTACTTCAATAAGTCCGATGTTTTCTTTTTTTATGTGATGCAGCTCGGAATGCGGATGAAAAACACCAAGAGGGTGCTCTGGTGTTGTTATGTTGTTTCTAAGCACCAAGTCCATTTCAAATTTGCCGTTTCGTTTTCTTGCAATCGGGGTGATGGTGTTGTGGGGTGTGCCGTCGGTTTCGGCAAAAATAAATGCAGATTCGTCGGTGTATTTTCTCCATGCGTCAAGAATTTTTGAAGCCAGCTGCACAATTCTGTCACTGCTTTCGGATATAAGACGTATAACTGACATAGGCCACTTCACAATGCCTGCTTTTATATCGCTGAAGCCTTCAAAGAAAAGCGGAGTCTCAATTTCGGCTTTTGCCATTGCAAACTCATAGTTGCCGCCCTGAAAATGGTCGTGCGTTAAAATCGAGCCGCCGACAATAGGTAAATCGGCGTTGGAGCCGAGAAAATAATGCGGAAACTGCTCAACAAAGCTGAAAAGCTTTGCGAAGGTCGCAGGCTCAATCTTCATCGGTGTGTGCCGAGAGTTCAGCACAATGCAGTGTTCGTTATAGTAAACATACGGCGAATACTGCAAAAACCACTCTGTGCCGCAAAGAGTCAGCGGAATTATGCGGTGGTTTTGCCTTGCCGGGAAATTACCTCTGCCTCTGTAACCCTCACTCTCACGACAGAGCATACATTTCGGATAACCGCACTGCACAGCGCTTTTGGCAGCCGCAATTACCTTGGGGTCTTTTTCCGGTTTTGAAAGGTTTATCGTTATATCAAGCTCGCCGTATTCGGTTGCGGTTTTCCATTTAACATCACGGCTGATGCGGTAACGGCGTATGTAGTCGGTGTCACAGCTAAACTTATAGTAGTTATCGGTTGCTGTCTTTGCGCTCTTTGAATAGTCGCTTTTGAAACGGCTGATAACGTAAGACGGGCGCGGAGTTAAAAGTCCCATAAGCTTTGTATCAAAAAGATCACGTGCGGTGATATTGTCGTCGATAATACCGTTTTCGGCGGCATAGTCAAGCAGAATTTTAAGAATATCGCAAAGCTCTGCATTTTGCAGTGCATTGTCGGTTTCAATTCCATCAAGGTTTAATGCTTCAAGCAGACGGTTAATAGTGAAAGGACGGTCGCTTTGCTCAATCAACCCATTTTTTATTCCGTATTCCGCAAGTGCGTTAATTGCTTTGAATACCATTTTCTAAAACACCTCTCAAATATTACAAAGAACTTTAGTAAATTATAACGCATTTTTATGCCTTATTCAAGAGCTGTATTGCGTATTTGCGAGTTTTTTAAGAGATCAAATTCTACATTTTATATCGGTGTTAAAAATAAAAACCGCTTTACACCTGCCGTAAAGAAGTTTAGTGAGTATTTAATATTTCATTAGAATAGTTACATTTTTAAAATGAGCTTTTTTACAAACGGAACGGTTTTTGTTGTAATTACTTATTTCAAACATAGTG
>USAR01000133.1 GCA_900552605.1 uncultured Oscillospiraceae bacterium
AAAGCGGTATATTCCTTAAATCTTTCATAAGAACCGCTGTGGGTTGCCTCTCTTAAAGCGATAATAGTTTGCGGATTGTAAAGATGGTCTTCCGCATTGTCGCCGGAGCGCAGCTTGTGGCTTCCCACGCTGTCAAGCGTTGGGTCAAGACCGAGCCCTAACAGATCAAATGCCTGGTTGTGTCGCCATTCAACGCCTTCGTCAATCTCTTTAAGACCGATTCCTTCAATCGGGCTTACGGTGTTTGTAAAGTATTTATCAATAACCTCACTGCAAATGCCGACAGCTTCAAAAATCTGTGCCGACTGGTAAGATTGCAGAGTTGAAATACCCATTTTAGATGCTATTTTTACAATTCCGTGAAGAATAGCGTTGTTGTAATCCTCAATGGCGGTGTAAGCGTCCTTGTCGAGTCTGCCCTCGCTTACAAGTGCTGCAATACTTTCCTGTGCAAGATAAGGGTTTATTGCACGTGCGCCGTAGCCGAGCAGGGTTGCGAAGTGGTGCACATCGCGCGGCTCCGCACTTTCAAGAATAATGGAGACTGCGGTGCGCTTTTTGGTTCTTATAAGATGCTGCTCCATTGCCGAAACCGCAAGCAAAGAGGGGATTGCAACATGGTTTTCGTCAACTCCCCGGTCGGAAAGGATAATTATATTTGCACCGTCCTTATATGCTCTGTCGCACTCAACAAAGAGTCTGTCAACAGCTCTTTCAAGAGAGGTGTTCTTGTAGTAAAGCAGAGATACCGTTTCTACGTTAAAGCCGGGACGTTTCATCGATTTAATTTTCATAAGATCGATTGAGGTTAAAATTGGGTTTTTAACCTGTAAAACACCGCAGTTTTCTGCCTTTTCACAAAGCAGGTTGCCGTCGGAGCCTATATAGACGGTAGTGTCTGTAACAACTTCCTCGCGCAGTGCGTCGATAGGCGGGTTGGTTACCTGTGCAAAAAGCTGCTTAAAATAATTAAACAGCGGCTGATGCTTTTCGGATAATAATGCAAGCGGTATGTCTGTTCCCATAGACGCAGTGCGCTCTATTCCGTCACGAGCCATCGGCAGAATTGCGTCGGTAATGTCTTCGTAGGTATAGCCGAAAGCTTTATAAAGTCTTTCACGCTCTTGCTTTGAATATTGCGGCGGCTTTTTGTTCGGCACCTTAAGCTGAGAAAGCGTTACCAAATTGCCGTCAAGCCACTCACCGTAAGGTTGACGGGAAGCATAGTATTCCTTACATTCATCATCGGAAATAACACGCTTTTTAACAGTGTCCACAAGCAGCATTTTGCCGGGCTGTAAGCGTGATTTGCACACGATGTTTTCCGCCGGAATATCAAGCACGCCGACTTCGGAAGAAAGAATGACTTTGCGATCCTTTGTAATGTAGTATCTTGCAGGGCGCAGACCGTTTCTGTCAAGCACCGCTCCCATTATATCACCGTTTGAAAACAGAATTGCCGCAGGGCCGTCCCAAGGCTCCATCATTGTTGCATAATAACGATAAAGGTCACGGCGGCTGCGAGACATAGCGCTGTCGTTTTTCCAAGGCTCCGGAATGGTAATCATAACGGCAAGCGGCAACGGAATACCGTTCATTGTAAGAAATTCCAACGTGTTGTCAAGCATTGCGGAATCCGAGCCTTCAGCATTTATAACAGGCAACACCTTTTCCATATCACCCGCCATATAGCTTGAGCGCATTGTTTCTTCTCTCGCAAGCATTCTGTCGGCGTTTCCGCGAATGGTGTTAATTTCACCGTTGTGCAAAATCAGACGGTTCGGGTGAGCGCGCTCCCAGCTCGGCGTTGTGTTTGTTGAAAAACGGGAGTGAACCATCGCAATTGCGCTTTCATAGCTGTCGCTTTGCAGATCGGAGTAAAACTTTCTAAGCTGGTCAACCAGAAACATTCCCTTGTAAACAATCGTTCTTGAAGAGAGCGAGCACACATAGGTGTTATCGTTGCTTTGCTCAAAAACTCGTCGTACAACATAAAGCTTGCGGTCAAAATCAATTCCTTTTGCAAGATCGTCGGGACGTTTTACAAAGCACTGTGAAATATGAGGCATTGAGTTTTTTGCGGTATCGCCGAGAATGTCACTGTTGGTCGGAACATCGCGCCAACAGATAAACGGCACGCCCTCCTTTTCGCAAATGACCTCGAACATCTTTTGCGCTTGCAGCCGTTCCAGTGTGTTTTGAGGGAAGAAGAACATTCCGACACCGTAATCGCGTGCATCGCCTAAGCCATCAACCGTTTTTGAAAAAAAGCTGTGCGATATTTGCAAAAGAATGCCAACGCCGTCGCCCGTTTTTCCTGCTGCGTCTTTTCCGGCGCGGTGCTCAAGCTTTTCAACAATTGAAAGCGCGTCATTAACAATAGAGTGCGACGCCAAGCCGTCAATGCTGACAACTGCGCCTATTCCGCACGCGTCGTGCTCAAAAGCCTTGTTGTAAAGTGTTTTGCCTTGCGATTGATGCATTTTTTGTTTCCTCCCAAAAGTAACGGTAAACCGCCGTCACGGTAGCATATTATTTTCCGCTGTCGCCGTAGTTTGAAAGAACTCTTGCTGAAGGGTCGTTAACATTGCAGCCTTCCCACTCCTTGTTAGGCATCCAAAATCCTTTAACCATTTCAGCCTGATCGGGATAGTATTTCTCAAAAAGCTCTCGGTATAAAAGCGATTCTTTTGTAAACGGCGTTGCAAAGCTGTATTTCTCTGCTTTTTGTTTAAATTCTTCGTCGGTGTATTTTGTTTCGGCATACGCTTTAAGGTCATCAACCATAGAGTGTCCGACCGCATCGCTGAACGCTGCCTTTTCACGCATCAAAATATCGTGCGGCAGATAGTCGCCCTCAAATGCGTGGCGCAGCAGATATTTTCCTTTGCCGTATGTGTTCACCTTGATTTTCGGGTCAAGGCTCATAACATATTCGGCAAAATCAAGGTCGCCGAACGGCACCCTGGCTTCGAGTGAGTTAACCGAAATGCATCTGTCCGCACGCAGAACATCATACATATAAAGCTCTCGTACACGCTTTTCGGCTTCTGTTTGAAATGCTTCGGGCGACGGTGCAAAATCGGTGTATTTGTAACCGAACAGCTCGTCGGATATCTCACCCGTCAGCAGTACCCTTAAGTCCGTGTTTTCGTGAATGTATTTGCAAACAAGATACATTCCTATCGACGCACGAATGGTTGTAATATCGTAAGTTCCGAGCATTGCCACAACCTCTGGCAACGCTTTAAGAACGTCGTTTTCGTCAATAATAACCTCTGTGTGCTCGGCGCCTATGTAATCCGCAACCTGCTTTGCATATTTCAAGTCGATTGCGTCGGTGCTCATACCTATTGCAAATGTTTTAATAGGATTTTTTTGAAGCTTTGCCGCGACAGCACACACAAGTGATGAATCAAGACCGCCGGAAAGCAAAAAACCGACGGGAGCGTCAGCGTCAAGCCTTTTTTCAATACCGGCAATAAGCTTTTCCTTAATCTTTTTACAGGCAGTCTCAACATCGTCAAAGCAAACCTCTTTAGGCTTGCTTATATCGCGGTAGCAGATGAATTTGCCGTCTTTATAGTAGTGACCGGGCGGGAAAGGGAAGACCTTTTTGCAAAGTCCCACAAGGTTTTTAGCCTCGCTTGCAAACATAATCGCACCGCCGGTCGCATATCCGTAAAACAGCGGACGTATACCGAACGGGTCGCGAGCGGCAATAAACTCATCTTTTTCTTTATCATAAATAATAAGCGCAAATTCCGCGTCAAGCATCTTAAACATATCAGTGCCGTATTCGCAGTAAAGCGGCAGCAAAAGCTCGCAGTCGGACTCGCTTTTAAATGCGTAACCTTTGGCTTCAAGCTGCTTTTTAAGCTTTCTGAAGCCATATAGCTCTCCGTTGCAAACAACAATGCCGCCGTCGCGCTCAAAAGGCTGCATACCCGTTTCATCAAGTCCCATTATTGCAAGGCGGTGGAATCCCAACAGTCCATGACCTGTGTCAATAATTCTTGAATCGTCAGGGCCTCTCGATTTGGTTTTTTCAAAACCCGATATAAATTTTTCTTTTTCCATTTCAGTACCACAGTATCCCATAACCGAACACATAATTTTTTCGTCCCCCTTAAAATGCTTTTGCAAAGCGTTAGAGCAGCGGATTTATTGCCGCCCACAGTGTTTTCAATTGCACAAATATAATTTTTTAGGACGAGCTGTGCTGCCCGTGGTACCACCTAAATTATTTTTTCCGTTTATCGGAAAAAATCACTCTTTTTCCGGCTCAAATAAGCCTTTTCGATTAACGCTCGAATAACGGCGCTCCTACTGCCTGTTAATGCTTAAACGCAATCAAGGGTTTGGGTTGCGGCTCGCGGGTGTTATTCTTGCAAAGTCGGCAGTGCGGCTCTCACCGTTCCGCGCTCGCTGTGTGCCGATTATTTTGCAATACTTCTCTCGGTCGTAGCCTTTAAAAGCAATTATTAGGTTTTAATTATCTGACACCGAACAGCAGGTCGCCGTATGAAGGATACGGCCAGCTTTCGGCGGATGCCACGGTTTCCATTTCATCGGCGGAAATGCGAAGCGTGCGCATATCGTCAAGAATGGTTGTTTTGTAGTAATCGGCAAGAGCTGCTGCATCTTCGATGGATTTTGATTCAAGCAGATCCTCTTCCATTTTCTTAACTGCTCTGCTTGCAGCGCCGATAAGCGCCGATATACGTTTAACCGTGTCTTTTTCATAGCAGCAGTCTGCGTCGCCGATAAGCGCGGTTTTCTTTGCCGCAGCGTCCGCAAGCTCTGCAGAATATTTGCTCATTGCAGGCAATATGTCTTTTCTTGCCATATCAAGCATTGTAAGAGCCTCTATGTTGATTATCTTGCTGTAGTTTTCAAGCAGCACCTCGTGCCTTGCCTCAAGCTCGGTACGGCTGTAAACCTTGTGCTTGTCAAACAGCTCAATGTTCTTGTCATCAAGCATAT
>USAR01000134.1 GCA_900552605.1 uncultured Oscillospiraceae bacterium
AACGGAAAGTATTTCGCCCTTGTTAACCGAAAGTGAAACGTTCTTATTCGCAACAATGCTACCGAATGTTTTGGTAATGTTCTTAAGTTCAATTGCAGCTGTCGTTCCCAAAAGATAACCTCCCTGTAATAATTCTCAAAGCTGAAATATTTAAAGCTTTCGCTACTAAATCAAGCAATATTGCAGCTTTCGGAATTACCTTAATAACAATACTGAAAAACGAGTACAAGGCGGAGCAGATCGGTGCTCCGCCTTTTAAAAACTGATGTCCTGTATTAGAATTTCTGGTTCAATGTAGTGATTCCGTCAATCATAACATTGAAGTAAGGAGCCGAACGATACTCAGACTCGTGGAAGTAACCATCAGAAACCGCCTCGGTGTCAGGTGTGTATTTCTCATCGGTATCAACATCGGCTTTGTAAGAATCAAGCTTCTTACCTTTTACAGTGAAGGTGTTGGTATCGAAAACGTGGAGCTCGCCGCTTTCAAGCTTTGCTTTTGCTTCGTCAATTGCAGCCTGTGTGCCCTTAGCAGCAGCCTTTTCGTTTACGGCTGTAAGCTCAACAGAGCCTACCTCGAAGCCTTTGCACCAGTCAAAGTCGATTGTTTTGCCGTTCTGTTCGCAGTCGATGATATACTCAAAGTAAGGAGCCCAATTGATTCTTGAAGAAACTATGAAAGTATTTGGGCAAGCTTTCTCTGTGCTGCCGTTGTAAGAAACATTGGGAACCTTTGCAGTTTCGCAAGCAGTAGGAGCACCCATTGAATCGGCATGCTGACTGATGAGCTTGCACTTATTGCTGATTAGCTTGTTAGCAGCTTCTTTTTCAGCTGTTTCGTCATACCAGCTGCCGGTGAATTGAACTTCCATTGTAGCAGTGGGGCAAACAGATCTTGCGCCGAGGAAGAAAGATGTGTAACCGGATATAACTTCAGCGTATGTAAAAGCACCAACGTAACCTATTTTTGCTTCATCAGCTTTGAATTCGCCTGCAGCAATCATTTCATTGAGCTTCATACCTGCAGCAATACCTGCAAGATAGCGGCCCTGATAGATAGAAGCAAAAGCGTTGTGGAAGTTTGCCTGCTTCTCTGTGTGAGCTGTTGTACCTGTTGCGTGGCAGAACTCAACCTCAGGGAACTTTTTAGCAGCCTGAAGCATAAAGGGCTCGTGACCGAAGCTATCAGCAAAAACTATGTCGCAGCCCTGGTCAGCAAGGTCAGCTGCTGCTTCGTAGCACTCGTTGCTCTCGGGAATGTTGGTTTTGAAAACAGATTCAACACCGGTTTTCTCGCAAGCCTCTTTAGCAGCGTTAATGAAGTTAAGGTCGTATGTAGAGTTTTCGTCGTGAAGGAAGATAAAGCCAACCTTCAGTTTCTTCGCAGCGTCCTTTTTGTCGGCAGACGAAGATGTGCCCTTTGTGCCGCATCCGGCTGCCATCGTGAGTACACAAGCGATGGCAAGAATTGCAGAAATCAGTTTTTTCATATTTTTTCTCCTCCAAAAAAATATATTATGTAAATTTAATTACATACAAAAGTTATTATGACCTTTTAAAGGTCAGTCCGTCATCGCTCATACTGTCGATAACGGCAAGGGATTCAACGCGGATACCTTTCGAGCGAATTTCGTCGCCGCCGTGTTGAAATGCCTTTTCAATTGCTATTGCCGCACCCGAGACCTCAGCCCCGGCTTGTCCTACAATGTCGATAAGGCCGAGAAGAGCTTTGCCGTTTGCAAGAAAATCGTCAACAATAAGTATTTTATCGTCTTCGGTAATATACTCACGGCTTACAATTACCGTGTAATCCGTTCCGTGTGTGTAAGAATGAACGACTGTTGAAAACACATCGCCGCAAACATTTGACGTCTTGTTTTTCTTTGCAAACACAACAGGAATGTTCATATTTGCCGCTGCCGCAAAGGCAATGGGAATTCCTGAGGTTTCTATTGTGAGAATTTTTGTTACTCCGCAGTTTTCAAAAAGTTTTGCGATCTCTTTGCCCATTTCAAGCAAAAAGTTAACGTCAAGCTGATGATTTAAAAAACCGCCCACTTTTAAAATGTTGCCCGGCAAAACCTTGCCTTCGGAAAGAATTTTATCCTCTAAAGCTTTCATTTTATTCACCCTTTGAAATAAAATAACAGACATAGAATTCATGCCTGTTACCAAAAAACCACACTGCCTAAGGCAGTGTAAGACAACCAATAGTCGCAACTTCAATTGGCGTGCGGTAGAAACGTTTGGGCCGAAAAATCCAAACCTATATTGGTAACAATATTCAGTTATTTTGCAATTTCCAATTGCAAGGCTATTCTAACACTTCATTGGTGAATTGTCAACAAAATATTACAGAATTTTTAAATATTGGTGTATGTTAACAAGATATTAACACACATTCCTGCATTTTCTTATTGTTTTTGCACAACCACAAAATAATGTGGAGTCTATTGCAGTCACCACAATATATGCCAAGAGCGGTTATACAATTTACTTTTTGCCCGTCGAACCGAATCCGCCGGCTCCCCTGACTGTATCCGAAAGCAGGTTGCACTCATTAAACTCCACCTTTAAAAACGGCGCAATAACTATCTGCGCTATTCTCTCGCCCGTCTCAACGCTTACTGGAATTTCGGAATGGTTGTGCAGCGCCACCATAACCTCGCCGCGATAATCGGCATCAACAACACCGACCTTATTGGCAGGGGCAAGTCCTTTTTTGCTTGCGAGTCCGCTTCTGGCATAAATAAACCCTGCGAAGCCTTCGGGGATTTCAAAGGCAAGTCCCGTTCTAATAAGCGTCGTTGTGTGCGGAAGAATAACAACGGTATCGTCGAGGCACGCATAAAGATCTGCTCCGGCTGAAAATTCAGTACCATAGGTCGGTAATATTGCCTTTTCCGAAAGCTTTTTTACATTCAACTTTTCCATAGATATCACATTCCTTGTATAAATTATTCTTTTTCGGCACAAGCTATAGGTGAATCCAAGCAAACCGAAAAGGAGATTTGATGAAGTATGATTTACAAATGCGCGCATTGCTTTTATGTTTACAACGAAGAAAAAGGTGAGCCGGATTGTAATATAAAACCGCACACCCCGCTGTCGTTTACCCCCGACGACTATGAATGTCCGCTGTGTCACACAGGGAAAGACGCCTTTATAAAAATTGAAAAAACGGAAATACCTTTACTATTGCGTACAACAAAAACACCTTAAATAATTAAGTTATATTCAAAGTATAGCACATTTTTAAAGAATATGCTATACTATTTTTATAAATGGGGTGAAACGTCGATGGAGATCTTTATTTTCAGCAATATTTGTCCACAAAACAGCGAAAAATGTCTTGCGCAAAACTTTAGGCTATGGTACGATATGCTCGATGAAAGCAAACGTTTGCGATACATTTCCGCAAAAAGCGATAAGGTAAAAAGGCAAATAGTTTTGTCTGATATGATAGCTAGGCTGGTTGTATCACGCGGCACAGGGGTACCTCGTGAAAAAGTCGTTTTTTCTCATTCGTCACACGGTAAGCCTTTTATTGCAAACAGCGATTTTCATTTCAACATAAGCCATTCGGGCGATTATATTGTTGCCTGTGCGGACAGCGACATATGCGGCATCGACATTGAAGTGCCGAGAGCAGTCAACTTAAAATCAGCAAAGCGTTTTTGCTGCGCCGAAGAGCTTGAATACATAAACAACAGCAAAAACAGAAGTTCGGCGTTTCTTTATATATGGACGCGCAAGGAAGCATATTTTAAGGCACTCGGCTGCGGTATATCAGCCGTTATGAGTGCAGTTAATGTGCTGCACGAACCTTATTTACATACAATCAAAACCGAAAGCTATACTCTTTCGGTTTACAGTAAAAACATAGAGAGAGGAATTGATACATATGCCATTGTCGGAAAGCTTTGCAAAAAAATATGAAATCGACGATCTGCCGCCGGCGCCGTTTAAAAAAGTTGCCGAGTGTGCAAGAAAAGTCGGAACAGAAGGCTTGGTACTGGTTAAGAACAAAAAAAGCGTGTTGCCGTTTAAAAACGGCGAAAAAATTTCCGTTTTCGGAAGAGCGCAGTTTGAATACTTAAAAAGCGGAACCGGCTCGGGCGGCATGGTTAACACAGAATACACAGTCAGTATAATCGAGGGCTTGCAAAACAGTGGTGTTATAGAGCTTAACACTACTCTAATGCAGCTTTACAAAAACTACATTATCGAGAATCCTTTTGATAATGCCGGCAATAAATGGGCATCACACCCATTTTCGCAAAAAGAAATGCCGCTCAGCGATGAAACAGCTGAGACTGCCGCAAAATGCAGCAATAAAGCACTTGTTATAATCAGTCGTCTTTGCGGCGAGGGTTACGATTTCAGAAATGAAAAAGGCGCTTTCCTGCTTACCGATACTGAGCTTGAAATGCTCAAAACCGTGCGAAAGCATTTTGAAAAAATGTGCGTTGTGCTGAATGTCAGCAATGTTATCGATTGCAGCTGGATTGAGGAAGTCGGCGTTGATTCTGTAATGTTTGTTTGGCACGGCGGTCAGGAAGGCGGCAACTCGGTTGCAGATGTTCTTTGCGGCAAAGTAACACCTTCGGGAAAACTTACAGACACTGTTGCAAAGCAGATCACCGACCACCCATCGTTTGAAAATTTTGACCCCGATGAAAAGACGGAGTACATTGAGGATATATATGTCGGCTATCGCTATTTTGAAACGTTTGCCCAAGATAAGGTATTGTATCCATTCGGATACGGTCTTTCCTATACAACATTCAGCTGTAGCTATACAGCCACTGAAAATGCAGGTATTGTAACTGTCAATGCCACTGTTAAAAACACAGGCGGGTTTTCGGGTGCCGAGGTTATAGAGGTTTATGCCAAAGCTCCTCAGGGCAAGCTTGGCAAACCGGCCAAAGAGCTCGGCGCTTACCGGAAAACAAGACTGCTGCAGCCGGGCGAGACACAGAGAG
>USAR01000135.1 GCA_900552605.1 uncultured Oscillospiraceae bacterium
GAAAAACCCATATCGAGCAGCCTTGAGTGAGTTGCAGAGGTGTTACTGTCGTTAAGGGAAACGGCAATAAGCTTTTTTGCGCCGCGCTCTGCCGATGAAACCAAGCACCTGCCCGATTTTTTTGTGTATCCCGTTTTTATTCCGTTTGCGCCACTGTAACTTTTAAGCAGCCTATTGTGCCCTTTCAACATTCGTTTATAGGGTGGATTGCCATACTCAACACGCACGGTATCCTTTGAAACCACACTTTTGAAAATCTTATTTTTCATAGCGCACACCGCAAGCTTTGCCATATCGGCGGCGGTTGTATAGTGGCGCTCGTCGTCAAGTCCCGACGGCGTTACAAAGTTTGTGCCGTTCATTCCGATTTCCGCAGCACGGCGGTTCATCATAAGAGCGAAGTCTTTTAAGCTGCCGCCAAGAGAAATTGCCGTTGCGGTTGCCGCGTCGTTACCTGAAGGCAACATCATACCGTAAAGCAAAGCTTTAAACGTTACTATGTCGCCGGGCAGCAATCCCATTGAAGAGCCTTCAACCTTTACCATTTCTTCGGTGACGGTTATTTCCTTATCAAGGTCGGCATTTTCGCAAAGCAGCAGTGCTGTCATAATTTTGGTTGTGCTCGCCATTGAAAGCCGCTTTTCGGAATTATGCTCGTAAAGCACGGTGCCTGTTTCCGCGTTAACAAGCACCATTCCTGCAGCGCTTTCGGCAAATGCATCCCCTGTGTTTTTCGATGCGCAAAACGGTGAAACCATAATTGCGAGCATCGCCAAAAGCATAATTACTGTTTTCCTCATTAAAGCACCACCACCTAAAATAAATTTTATGAAGGCGGCGGCACAAAAATGCAAAGCGTCAGTTCACATCAATATCTATTTCTTCTTTTTTGTGAAACAGCGAAGATATCTTCTCGAAAAGATCCGGCAGCACGCCGATAGCCTTGTTTGCGGAAGACTCGTCTTTATATATCTGCAGCATTCTTACATCGTTATTTTTAACAACGATAAAGGCAACGGGAGTGATTGAAACGCCTGCTCCGCCGCCACCTCCGAACATCGGTGAATTGCCTTTGCCGGAAAAATCCGAGCCGCCCGTTGCAAGACCGAAAGCAACCTTTGAAACAGGAATTATGGTAGCTCCGTCAACCGAAAGCGGATCACCGATTATTGTATCTGCGTCTACCATACCGCGGATCTTTTCCATTGTGGTGTCCATTATGCTCTTGATACTGTTTTCGCCCATTTTTATCTCTCCTTACCGTTGCCGGTGATTTTTAAAATACTAATTGCAAGCTTTGCCGCAGCAATGATTCCTAACACAGGCAGCAGCGAAAGCTTTATATACACATCGCCGCGACTTTCCGTTTCACGGTAATCCGCTGTGATGTTAACTTGCTTGTTTTTAATGTTAACCGCGCTGTCAAGTGCGCCCAAAAGCGGATAAATAACCGCACATACGGCACCGTATTCCAAAGCCGTTTCGGCAGCGTCGGTGCCGCAAAGCTTTATATTAACCGCAAGGCTTTTGAAATTTATAAATTTTATAAGCTTGCCGAGCGCTTTGAAAAGCTCTTTTGCAACATCGCCGTATTCCGAAATCTGTTTGGAAATCGGTTGTCTTTTTTTCTTGTTTTGCTTTTTTGCGGCGGCTTTCGGCTTTTGGGACTCGGCATTTTTCTTCTTTTTTTTGCTCTTTCTTTCGTCGGTCGGAAATTTATATTTCAAAAACAGCCATTTAATTTCCGCTTGCGGCTTTTCGCCGAGTTCCGCACAAAACGTAATCGGGAAAAGCAGTAAAAAAGCAATAACGCCGAGAATACAGGCGATTATTAACAACGCAGTCACGGCTTTTCCCCTTTCGTTTAAATTTGTATTTTACGAAATATTCAGTCCGTCCTCGCTCTGTTTTCCGATATTCATATCGTTAAGGCTTATCTGCTCTGCTGAATTTTCGTCTGCTTCGTCCTTTGGCAAGGGCGGCAGCTCGGACAAAGACGATATTCCGAAGCAGCGCAGGAAGTTATCCGTTGTTCCGTAAAGCAGCGGTCTGCCGGGCAGCTCAAGCCTGCCTTTTTCTTCAATGAGCTGCTTGTCGCAAAGTGATGTTATAACCCCGGAGCAATCAACCCCTCTGACCTGCTCCACAAAGGACTTTGTAACAGGCTGATTGTATGCAATAACCGAGAGCACCTCAAATGCGGCGGGAGAAAGCGGAGTTTTGCGACGAATATCAAGAGCCGTCTTAACATAATCCGCATAATCCTCGTTTGTGCAAAGCTGATAGCTGTTGTTAAGCCTTACCACTTTCAGGCCGCTTTTCCTTTTTGCAAGCTTGTCCGAAAGGTCGTTTAAAATGCCCTCTGCCGTGTCGGCGTCAATAACAAAAATATTGCAAATCCTCTCAAGGCTCAGCGGCTCACCGTTTGCAAAAAGCACAGCCTCTATTGCCGATGTCAATTCGTTAGCGTTCACTTTTCTCTCCTCTTTTTATCTATAACAGATACTGTTGACTCGCCGCCCTGCCCGTTAACGTGCAAGCGATTCGCCTTAACAAGCTCAAGCACCGCAAGGAACGTTGCCACGATTTGCGAGCGGCTGTCGGAATCTTCAAACAGCTTTGAAAACTTCTCTGTTCCGCGCCGTTTTAGCTCCCTTAAAACGTGGATTATTCTTGAAGGCACCGAAACTATTTTCCTTGCAACTATCTTTTGAAACGGCGCGTCTGAAGGCGGCAGCTTTCTCATACCTCTGCCGACAGCAGCAAAATAGGCGTCGTAAAGCTTAGATGCCGGGTGAGAAAGGCGATACCTTTTATCAGGGTCAATTTCCGTAGGCTCTCTTACAAAGCGGTTAAAGCCGTCTGTCATTAAAGAAAGCTTTTTTGCCATCTCACGACACAGCTGATATTCAAGCAGCTCGCCTGTTAATTCCTCACTTAACTGCTGTGCCTCGTCGTGCTTCGGAAGCAGTGAAACTGTTTTGAGATAAACAAGCCTTGCCGCCATCTCCAAAAACTCGCTTTCAATATCGGCGTTTTCCTGCTGTGCGGCTTTTATATATGCTAAGTACTGCTCGATAACCTCATATAGTGAAACATCGTCAATATTCAGCTTATTCTTGGAAATCAGAAATAAAAGCAGGT
This sequence comes from uncultured Oscillospiraceae bacterium, assembly GCA_900552605.1. GTDB lineage: Bacteria > Bacillota > Clostridia > Oscillospirales > Acutalibacteraceae > UMGS1532. The sequence goes on from USAR01000135.1 coordinate 3,145, forward strand.
CGAGCGGTCCCTCAAAAACCTCAAGTTTATATGTTATAGCTTCCATTTCCGCTTACCCCAAAAACAGCTGAAACGGCAAAAATGCAAGATTTGATATTGCTTTAAAAACAAACGTTGCAATACCGCTTAGCGCATCGCCGAAGAGATAAGCCAAAGCAATCACAATTATGAAAGAGTATCTCTCAAATTTCATAAGCTTATAGTAAACTCTGTCGGAAAGAAATGCATTTAAAATCCTTGAGCCGTCGAGCGGCGGAATGGGCACAAGGTTGAAAATGCCAAGATAAACATTGATATCTGCAGTCCAATAAAAAATCGTTGCAACAATCGATGTAGCCATAGCTGCTGTTGCGGAAACCTTATAACTTAAAATCAAAAAGAGGTGAGACAAAACCAGCGCAACAAACGCAAGCAGGATATTTGAAACAGGGCCTGCGAGCGCAGTAAGCGCCATGTCTCTTTTTGGATTCTTAAAACGGCGCATATCAACAGGCACCGGCTTTGCCCAGCCGAAACCGACAAAAATCATCAAAAATGCGCCGAGATAATCTATATGTGCAAACGGATTCAGTGTAAGTCTGCCACTGTATTTTGCGGTATTATCTCCCAATTTATACGCCGCAAATGCGTGTGCGCACTCGTGCACAGGGAGACTGAAAAAAATGTTGATTAAAACAGCAACGATATAACCCACAAGTGTTATCCACGAAAAATCGCCGCCGAGAATGATGGAAGCCAGCATTTAATACATCCTTTCGAAATCCGAAAACTTTTTAAGCGCAGCCGAATTGTCGCAAAACGGAACACTCCGCCACAATATAATTATACTTCATTCTTTAAAAAAATACAAGTTTTTTTGAGAATAATTAACTTCCCGCTCCTTTGGCATTGCAATGTATTGCGCGCAGTGCTATACTTTAGTAATGTGAAAGGCACACAAAAAGGATTGGAATATTATGGAGAATTTAAACCGAGAAGCCATACTTAAATATTTGCCGACAGGGCATAAATTTGAAATAACGGTTTTAAACGAAACCGACTCTACCAACAACTGCATAAAAAGACTGTCAAGGCCCGAAAACGGGGCTGTGTTTATCGCGGAACGCCAAACCGCGGGCAGAGGCAGGCGCGGCAACAGCTTTTATTCACCGTCGGGCGTCGGTATTTATATGTCGGTTTTTGCGGATAAAAAACTGCTGTGCGACGATGTAGGGCTTGTTACCTCTTGCGTTGCCGTTGCGGTTGCAACCGCTGTTGACGACCTTTGCGGAACTCACTGCGGCATTAAATGGGTCAACGATATTTTTTTAAACGGTAAAAAGCTTTGCGGAATACTTTGCGAAGTGATTTCGAAGCAATGCGACGGCGAAAAGATTGAGGGCTGTGTCATAGGAATAGGCATAAATGTGCTTAATTCCGCTGTTCCGAAAGAGCTTCAAAATACGGTAACCTCAATTGAAAACGAAACGGGGAAAGCCGTATCGAGAAATCTGCTTGCAGCAAAAATTATTGACTGCCTGTTTACACTTCTTGAAAACTGCAAAAGCGGTGAATTCTTAAACGAAAGCAGAAAGCGCTCCGTTATACTCGGAAAAGAAATCACGGTGGAAGCAGGCGGTGAATGCTTTACGGCTGCGGCAAAGAAAATTGATGATGGCGGCAGGCTGATAGTTGAGACAAACGGCGAGAAAAAAACGCTCAGCTTTGGTGAAGTGCATTTGAAAATCAAATGATCGGCTGTTTAATAAAACTACTGCGATATGCCGGCGCACACCGCTATGTCGGCGTCCTTGCCTCGGTAAACAAAATATTTTTTGATTTTTG
>USAR01000136.1 GCA_900552605.1 uncultured Oscillospiraceae bacterium
ACCACAAAACACAGAAAAAGCCCAGTAAAAACTGGACTTTTTCGACAGTCTGAAGAACAGCCGCGTGGCTGTTCTTTTTTTGCGGTACGGACTTTTTTACATTCCCTTTTCCGACAGGCGGATTTAATAAGGTTATAAATTTACAGCAATCCTTCAAAAGCCTCGGCAGTCTTTGTTTGTGCTTCGTCATTGCTGTCGTTGCTTTTAAATCTTTCGGCAATCTGCTCTTTCGCCTGTTTTGGGTACAGCCTGTAATACAGCGGAGTGCAGCCTAAGTGCTTTTTAAAATACTTTGAAAAATAATATATCGACTGAAAACCGCACTCAGCCGCAACCTCACCTACGGAATAGCCGGTGTATTCCAGCATCTGTCTTGCTGCGGTAAGACGCGCTTCAATAAGCTCCTGCTTTGGAGATTTACCGAAAAGCTGTTTGTAAAGTGAGGAAAATCGACTTTCCGAATATCCGCAATGCTCAGCCATACTGAAAAGCGTCCATTGCTTTTGCGGATTTTTCAAAAACTCGGTCCTTGCTCGCTCCATTCGCTCTCTCGCACTCAGCGGCGGGGTACCGAGATGATATGCTCTGTGCATTTCAACCACCATTTTGGCAAGCTCGCAGGAAATCAGGACTTCGCTGCCGGGCAGTCCTCCTGAAAACTCCGATTTGATGTTGCTTAAATATTTGCGCAAAAAACGTCTTGAGCCAACGGAAAACGGCTTGTTAAGCGGCAGAGGATACTTTTTTAAAAGCTCACCGAAGTCGCTGCCCTTAACAAACAGCCAGTCGTTTGAAAATCCAACGTCGCTGTCAAGCCTCGGTCCGTGATACACAAGCTCTCCCGGCTGCATTATCATAATGTCGCCGGCTTTTCCCTCAAGCAGTTTTTTATTTTTTTCGTAAACAAACGGTGTGTCAAAGCAGAAAACGGCGTAAAAATCAAAGTAGTTTTTATCGCTGAATTCATGCGGCTTATGTTTTGTTGCAATGTCAAAATAAAGTACCTTCATACATTTTACCTCATAGGCTGACGAGAATTAAGCCTGTAATGCGGTTATCTAAGCAAGAAAATATAAATTGCGGCTTGAGATATCCACTTTATAATGAAGTATATCACAAAAAAATACAAAAAACAAGCAGCCGTGCCCTTTTTCGCGGTTCCTATGTCAAAACAATTAAACAGTGTGTTCCGCAAAATGCCGCATTTACTCTTGACGGTGGGCGTTTTTGTGGTATACTAAATGATGTATAGGTGTAGGTCTATGCGCTGAATTTTCGCAAAAGCCTTTGCTAATCTCGGCATATAAGTGCCGGACTGCGTGCAAAAAGCACCTTATTAAATGAACAGGAGAAACAATAATGGGTTTTATTAAAATGCTCACGGGTAATTACAGCACAAGGGAGATTAAGCGAATAAAGCCGATAATGCAATCGGTGCTTGATCTTGAGAATAAATATCAAAATATGACGGACGCCGAGCTGCGCGAGGTGACGGAAAAGCTAAAAAGCCGTTTGGCGTCGGGAGAGACCCTCGACGATATTTTGCCGGACGCGTTTGCGGTGTGTCGAGAGGCTTCATACAGAATACTCGGTATGAAACACTTTCCCGTTCAGATTCTCGGCGGCATTGTGCTGCATCAGGGCAGAATAAGCGAGATGAAGACCGGTGAAGGCAAAACGCTTGTGGCGACCCTGCCGGCATATCTTAACGCTTTAAGCGGCAAGGGTGTGCACATTGTTACGGTTAACGATTATCTGGCACAGCGCGACTCCGAGTGGATGGGCAAGGTTTACCGTTTCCTGGGACTTTCGGTAGGTCTTATTATAAGCGGAATGGACAACGCTTCAAAAAAGCAGGCATATGCCGCCGATATTACATACTGCACCAATAATGAGCTGGGGTTTGACTACCTGCGCGATAATATGGTTATTTACAAGGAAAACAAGGTGCAGCGCGGTCACAACTTTGCTATTGTGGACGAGGTCGACTCGATTCTTATTGATGAAGCAAGGACGCCGCTTATCATATCCGGTCAGGGTGATAAATCAAACGACCTTTACCGCCGTGCCGACAGCTTTGCAAGAACCCTTAAATGTGTTAAGCTGCGTGAAACAAACGATAAACAAACCGACGAGGAGCAGCAGATCGACGGTGACTATGTTGTTGACGAAAAGGCTCGCACGGTAACGCTTACCGCAAGCGGTGTTAAGGCGGCGGAAAAATATTTCGGAATTGAAAACCTTAACGACGCCGAAAATATTGAAATTTCCCATCACATCAACCAGGCGATTCGTGCGCACGGCATTATGAACCGCGATGTTGACTATGTTGTTAAAGACGGCGAAGTGCTTATTGTTGACGAGTTCACAGGCCGCATTATGTACGGCAGACGTTACAATGAGGGTCTGCATCAGGCAATCGAGGCAAAAGAGGGCGTTTCAATTCAAAACGAATCCAAAACTCTTGCAACAATCACATTCCAGAACTTTTTCAGACTGTATTCAAAGCTTTCCGGTATGACAGGTACCGCGCTTACCGAGGAAGCGGAGTTTCGCGAGATCTACAAGCTTGACGTTGTGGAAATTCCCACAAACAAACCGCTTGCAAGGGTTGACCTTGAGGACGTTGTTTACAAAACCGAAAACGCAAAATTTAATGCGGTTATCGATGAAATTACCGAGCGCCACGAAAAGGGACAGCCGGTGCTTGTGGGTACTATCACGATTGATAAATCGGAAAAGCTGAGCGGCATGCTCAAGCGTCGCGGCATTAAGCACAACGTGCTCAACGCCAAGCACCACGAAAGAGAAGCTGAGATAATCGCTCAGGCGGGCAAACTCGGCGCAGTTACAATTGCTACCAATATGGCAGGCCGTGGAACCGATATTATGCTTGGCGGTAATGCGGAATACCTTGCAAAATCGCAATTAAGACACGATGGCTTTTCAGATGAAATTATTGCGGAAGCCACAGGATACGCCGAGACGGACAATGAGGATATTATAAAAGCGCGTGAGGAATACAACCGCTTGCTTGAAAAGTTTAAGGCGGAGATCGCACCCGAAGCGGAAGAGGTAAAGAATGCCGGCGGACTTTGCATAATCGGCACCGAACGCCACGAATCACGCCGAATCGACAACCAGCTGCGCGGACGTGCGGGACGTCAGGGAGATCCCGGCGTTACACATTTTTACATTTCGCTTGAAGACGACCTTATGCGACTTTTCGGCGGCGAACGCCTTTACAGAATGATGGAGACGCTGCGTGTTGACGAGAACACTCCGCTTGAGATGAAGATGCTCACAAAATCCATTGAGTCGGCACAGCGCAAGAAAGAATCGCAAAACTTTGCAATAAGAAAAAATGTGCTTGAGTTTGACGATGTTATGAACACTCAGCGTAACATAATCTACACTCAGCGTGACCGCGTTCTGGACGGAGAGGATCTGCATTCAACCATTATCGGTATGGCAAACGAGCTCGTCGACAGCGAGGTTGACCTGTTCTGCAGCGATCCTGCAGCACCCGACAATTGGAATTTGGAAGCACTTCGTCAGTATTTCGCCGGTTGGGTGCTTAAAGACGGTGATCTGAAATACACAACCGAGCAGATGAACTCGGTTGATAAAGAAAGCATTGCCGAAGCTATTAAGGAAAGAATTAACGAGATCTACGATGCACGTGAAAAGGATTTCGGCAGCGAGCTTATGCGTGAGATCGAACGTGTTATGCTTCTGCGTACCGTTGACGAGCATTGGATGGATCACATTGACAATATGGACAGTCTTCGTGAGGGCATCAGCCTTCGTGCATACGGCCAGCACGACCCGGTTGTGGGATATCGCAACGAGGGCTATGATATGTTTAACAGTATGACCGAGTCGATTCGCGAGGAGACTGTTAAACGCGTTTTAACAGTTAAAGTGCGTCGCGAAGAGGGGGTTGAGCGCAAGAAGGTTGCAAAGGAAAGCGGCACTTCAAGCGGCGAGCGCGCAAACCGCACCGTGCGCGGAAAGGGCGTTGTAAGCAAGAACGCACCGTGTCCTTGCGGCAGCGGTCTTAAATACAAACGCTGCTGCGGCAAAAACGCAGAGTAATTAAAACACAGTGTCGGCTATTGTAAGTCCGGCAGGATTGAGCCGCAGTGCGAAGGCGCAAAGCGAAAGCTTTAGTGCCGAGCGCGCGGCACTACGGCTAATGCTGCGCGCCTTCGCACCGAGTCTGCCGATTCAAAAAAACACCGGCATCGGCAAATTTTTCTTTGCCTTAACACACAATAATAAAAAGCCGCCGAAAAGCGAAAATCGGCGGCTTTTTAAAAGACTGAGAGTTGTATTGAAATAATCCGTTTGCCTGTTGCTTATTTCAGCATATAGTTAATGCTTTCCGCAATGTTGCCTACAGCACGCATTGTTTTGCCGGCGGTTTTGGTAATGCTTTTTTGGTTTCCCGATAGCATAACCTTGCCGACGGTGGCAGCCACAATGCCGGTTATAACGCCGGCGCCCACACCCTTAATAAAATCTGAATTTCTGTTGTTCATTTTTGTTTCCTCCTTGTATTTTTATATTATCTTTTCCAAGGAGAGACCGCTATATTCCTCTGCGGTATTATGTAAGATTTTCCGTTTTTTAACGCTGTTTTGCAGCGCGGATTTGCAAACAATAACTTGTGGGTTGTTTTTTAAAGCATTAAGTAAGCAAGCGCCAGCAGAAGTATTTCATCGCTTGAGTTTTCCGAGAGAAGCAGTATCATAAGCAACAGCAGCATTCTGTCGGAATCCATTTCAAAATCCTTTAGATTTATAATCTTTAAAAGGTCTTTTCCGAAAAGCGTGCCGCGCTTTTTCGGCGGCTCCTTCAAATTGCCCGATTCATCTGAAAGGCTGTCGTTTTCCGGCTTTGTGCCGTAGATGTTTTGCGTTCCGTTATGTGTAGGTGCATTTTGGTTATATCCTTGCGAGCCGC
>USAR01000137.1 GCA_900552605.1 uncultured Oscillospiraceae bacterium
TTTTGCCGCTCCTCAAAAAGCGGCTCTGCAATGAAAGAGCTCAAAAAAATCTTGTGCCTGTTGAGTTGAGACTTTGCGAAAAATCGGCTGCAATTATAAACGGAACTAAAGCCGGTGAAGATGATTTTGACACCGAATTTTTGGATTATATACTTGCAGTGCGCGTGGTGGCTGATGTCAATGAAGCTGTTGAGCATATTTTAAAACATTCAACAGGTCACAGTGAGGCGATAATCACAAATACGGCAAAAAATGCCGAGCTGTTTTTAAACGGCACGGACAGCGCTGCGGTATATTTAAACGCCTCAACAAGATTTACCGACGGCGGCGAGTTCGGACTCGGCTGCGAGATGGGAATTTCAACTCAAAAGCTGCACGCAAGGGGACCGATGGGTCTTTGCGAGCTGAATACATACAAATATATTGTGCGCGGAAACGGACAGATAAGATAGTAAAAGTGTACTGCAAAATACCGAAAGAGGAGGCAAAGATTTTATGAAAATCGGGTTTATAGGCTGCGGAAATATGGGCGGAGCACTGGCGTCTGCGGTTGCAAGTGCAGCTGAAAATGAAAGTGATATCTTGCTTTTCGACAAGGATCTTTCAAAAGCGGAGCAACTTGCAAAGGAAATTTCGGCAACCGTTTCAAGCGGTGAGGACATTGCAGCCGAATGCGATTTGGTTTTCTTAGGCGTCAAGCCAAACGTTCTTGAAAAAGCGCTTGAGCCTCTTAAGGGTATTTTTTCAAAAAGAAGCAATTTTGCCCTCGTTTCAATGGCGGCAGGCGTCAAAATTGAAAAGCTTGCGGAGCTTTCGGAAACCGATTCTATTATAAGAATAATGCCAAACACACCCGTCAGCGTCGGTGCGGGAGTGGTTTTATATACGGTAACCGAAAAAGCGGAGCGGTTTGAAAGCGGATTTTTAAGCGCACTTGAAAATGCAGGAGTTTGCATAAAAATGCAAGAGGAGCTTATTGATGCCGGTTGTGCGGTATCAGGCTGCGGTCCTGCGTTTGTATACCTTTTTATAGAATCGCTTGCAGACGGCGGAGTTAACTGTGGTCTTTCAAGAAAAGACGCAATGCAGCTTGCGGCAAACACCGTTATGGGAGCTGCAGAAATGGTTTTGCAAAAAAACGAGCACCCTGCAAAGCTAAAAGACGATGTGTGCAGCCCCGGCGGCAGCACGATCGCAGGTGTTACGGCGCTTGAAAAGGGTGCATTTCGCGGAACTGTCCAAGAGTGCGTTTTAAAAGCATATGAAAAGACAAAGCAGCTTGGCTGATTTATAGGCGTGATGAGCCCGATCTCGTCAGCTTAATATAAAAATTATATAGGAGTGTGCTAATTATGGACTGTATTGAATATTTAAAGCAATATGACAGCGAGGTCGGCGAGGCAATGGATAAAGAACTCGGCCGTCAGCGTGAATGTATCGAGCTTATAGCTTCGGAAAATTTCACATCGGTTGCGGTTATGAAAGCTATGGGCTCTCCGCTTACAAACAAATATGCCGAAGGGTATCCCGGAAAGAGATATTACGGCGGCTGCAAATATGTTGACATTGTTGAAAATATAGCACGTGACCGTGCTTGTAAGCTTTTTGGTGCGGAGCACGCAAATGTTCAGCCTCACAGCGGAGCACAGGCAAACACAGCGGTTTATTTTGCACTGCTTCAGCCGGGGGATACCGTGCTTGGAATGAACCTTGCACACGGCGGACACCTAACACACGGCAGTCCCGTTAATATTTCCGGAAAGTATTTTAACTTTGTACCGTACGGCGTTGATTCGGAAACCGGAAGAATTGATTATGATAAGCTGGAACAGCTTGCAAAAGAAAACAAACCTAAGCTTATTGTGGCAGGCGCTTCGGCGTATCCGAGAGTAATTGATTTTAAAAGAATATCGGAAATCGCAAAGAAGGTTGACGCACTGTTTATGGTCGATATGGCACATATCGCAGGTCTTGTTGCGGCAGGGCTTCATCCGTCACCTGTGCCGTATGCCGATATTGTAACCACCACAACGCACAAAACCCTGCGCGGTCCGCGAGGCGGTATGATCCTTTGCAGTGAGGAGCTTGCACCCGCAATTGACAAGGCAATATTCCCCGGCACTCAGGGCGGTCCGCTTGAGCATATAATTGCGGCAAAAGCTGTTTGCTTCGGCGAGGCATTGAAGCCTGAGTTTAAGGATTATCAGCAAAAGGTTATCGACAATGCAAAGGCTTTGGAAAAAGGGCTGCTTGCAGCCGGTTTCGATTTGGTATCCGGCGGCACCGATAACCACCTTTTACTTCTTGATTTAAGACCCATGGATATAACAGGCAAGGAAATGGAGCACCGTCTTGACGAGGTCAACATCACCGTTAACAAGAACGCTATTCCGAATGATCCTCAAAAACCGTTTGTAACAAGCGGTATCCGCATTGGTACACCTGCAGTTACAACGCGCGGAATGAACACCGAGGATATTGCGGTTATTGCAGAGCTTATTAAAGACTGCGCAACCGACTTCGAAAATAAAAAGCAAAGCGTTTTGAATCGTGTTAAGGAGCTTTGTCAAAAATATCCGCTTTATTAAAATTATATTTATAATGTCGTACCGTCGTAATTTCAGCGTCGGCCAGCGGCAAAGGGGGGAGTTTTAAAATGAACCTAAAGCTTTTAAAGCTTTTAAACAAAAACTCGCGCAGAACCAACGAGGAGCTTGCCGTTATGACAGGCAGGACTGAAGAGGAAATCACGCGTGAAATTGCCGAAATGGAGAAAAACGGCACAATAAGGGGTTACAAAGCAGTTATTGATTGGGAAAGGCTTGATAATACCTACGTTTCCGCAATAATTGAGCTTAAGGTGCTTCCGAAAGCCGGTCTCGGCTTTGAAGAGGTTGCGAAGCGAGTTATGAAATATCCCGAGGTTGAAAGCGTTTATTTGATGTCAGGCGGCTATGACCTGAATGTTGTGGTAAAAGGCAAGACCTTTCAAGAGGTTGCAATGTTTGTTGCAAAGGAGCTTTCAACCATTGAAAACGTAACTTCAACCACCACGCATTTTGTTTTGCGCAGATATAAAGAGCTTGATGTTGAGCTTATGGACGACAAGGGCGACGACAGGGGGAGCTTCTCGTTTTGATCGATTACAATAAGGTTTTGAACCCCGAGGTTGTAAAGATAAAGCCTTCGGGCATACGCCGCTTTTTCGATATTGCCGAGCAAATGGAGGATGTGATATCCCTCGGTGTGGGTGAGCCGGATTTTCCGACGCCGTGGCAGATAAGAAAAGCAGGTATCCGATCTTTGGAAGAAAGCAAAACAAGATATACCGCAAACCGCGGTCTTATAAAGCTTCGCGAGTCTTTGAGCGATTATCTTTTGAGAAAATATAAGATTAAATACGATCCCAAAAAAGAGATACTGGTAACTGTCGGAGGAAGTGAAGCGATAGATCTTGCAATAAGGGCGATTGTCGGAAACGGCGACGAGGTTATTATTCCACAGCCAAGCTATGTTTGCTATGAGCCGATAACCGTTCTTGCGGGAGGTACGCCGGTTATAATTGAAACAAAGGCGGAGGACAAGTTTCGATTAACACCGGAGGCACTTAAAAAAGCAATAACGCCGAAAACGAAGGCTCTTATTTTGCCGTATCCCTGCAATCCCACCGGCGCTATTATGGAACGTGAGGACCTTTTAAAAATTGCCGAGGTTTTAAGTGATACCGACATAATCGTTATTTCCGATGAAATTTATTCCGAGCTTACTTTTTCCGAAAAGCCGCATGTTTCAATCGCCGCGATTGACGGTATGCACGAGCGCACTGTTGTTGTTAACGGTTTTTCAAAATCATTTTCAATGACAGGCTGGCGTTTGGGATATGCCTGCGGGCCGGAAGCTTTGATGAAGCAGATAACAAAAATACACCAATACGCCATTATGTGCGCTCCGTCAACCTCACAATATGCCGCAATAACCGCACTTACCGTGTGCGACGAGGTTGTAGAAAATATGATTGAGGAATATGATATGCGCAGACGAATTATGGTGAACGGCTTTAATAGACTCGGCCTTGTTTGTCACGAGCCGAAAGGCGCATTCTATGCTTTTCCATCAATTAAAAGCACGGGAATGACAAGCGAAGAGTTTTGCGAAAAGCTGCTTTATTCCAAAAAAGTTGCACTTGTTCCGGGCACCGCATTCGGCGATTGCGGCGAGGGATTTGTGCGAGCCTCTTATTGCTATTCTACCGACCATATTAACACGGCACTCGGGCGAATCGGAGAGTTTTTAAAAGAGCTTTAATACTTATTCGATATAATCACCGTGACTCTTGTGAGATTTCCCAAGAGTCACGGTGATTTTGTTAGGCGTAGTTTTTTGTTGGCACGTCGTCTGTATCCACTGCTTTACAACCATTGTCTGCGGCGTCCGCCCGCGCGCAGCGCGCCTCGCCGTAGGCGAGGAAAGAGCCGCCTTTGCGGCTCTTTCAACCGTTTTTTGCAAAAAGCTGCTTTTATATGAAAGCTATTTTTTTAGAAATATATATAAAAAACGCAGAAAGTTTTGGAAAACGGTTGGCGCTGCGCGCGGGCGACGCCGCAGACAGGGCTAATTTGCATATTTTTCGGCTATGTGCAAATGAAAGGTTATCTATAAAAAACAGTGATAATAAGCCGTTTCGCTCACCAAGCCAAAATTTGCCATGCTTGACTTTTTCGGCGATTGTGGTATTATATACTTTGCAAAGTTTCTCGAAAATAACAGACAGGAAATCGGGAGTGAAATATGAAAAAGATTTTAGCTTTATCTCTTTCTTTAATAATTGCCGCAGCAGTTCCGTTTTCGGCAATTGCCGCGCCGCAGGGGGTTATCGGTTTTTCAAAAGCTTATTATATCGGC